>JASLCO010000304.1 GCA_030146505.1 Moraxellaceae bacterium | reverse complement strand
GATGCCGATGCCGCGGTCAGCCGCTGGCAGGTGTTGCCACTCGATGAAAAAAGCGCGCTCGTGGTGTATTTCAACTGGGCCGACATCGCCAGCATCAATCTGCTCATCAACATGCTGCTCAAGGCGCAGCCGGACATGGCGGTGGCTGCGCCTTACGGTTCCGCCTTCGTGGCCATGGAGGCCCTGCGGCTGGCTTTTGCGCCGGCCGAGGAGCAGCCGGATGCCTCTGCCCAACTGCCGGCAGCGCCGGTGGTGCCACCGTTCCCGGCGCTTGCCGACCATCCCCTGCTGGCGCGGCTGGTGGAAGCAGGGCCGCTGGCCTGCGTGGATGCAGGTCAGTGGCTGTGCCGTGACGGTGAAGTCCACAAGCAGCGCTTCGTGGCGGTGGCTGCTACGGTGTCAACCGATGTCGAACATGCCTTCCGTCATTCGCTGACCTTTGACCGTTATCCGGAGTTCTTCCCGCTGGTGCAGCGGGCCGTGTGCAAGCCGCGTGGCAAGGGCTTTGCGGTGGACTGGCAGATCGGTATCGGCCTCGGTTTCTTCTCGTTGGGCGTGCGTTACCGCCTGGCCTATGCACAAACGGCGGCCAGCACGCTGGCCTTCCATCGCGAGGAAGGCGACCTGGCCCATATCGACGGCGAATGGCGCTGGCAGGCGCTGGCCGACGGCCAGGCTTTGGGCGCACTGACCATCAGCAACCACATCGGGCCGCAGCCGCCGCTGGTACTGCGTTTTGCGCGCCAATTTCCCTACCACGACATCCTGGCCGGCCTCTACATGGGACTTACCGGCATGCAGCGCATGTCGCGCTGGCTGGTGGCTCAGGATGTTCCCGCCGCCCGCGACCTCGCACTGCCGGCCCATGCGCTGGCACCACGCCCGACGCGGCCCGCTTCGCGCCGCCTGCACTGACGCTTGGCACCGCCGTGGCGTGCCAGGCGTCATTGTTCGCCGCGCGCCCGTCCCTAGACTGCCTCCATCACTGATGGAGGCAGTCATCATGCAAAAACGCGACAGCAGCAAGCCCCTCGGCGTGGCCGATCTCATCCGCCGTGAAATCGACATCTACCGCAGTTGGCGTTGCCATGAAGACAAGGTGTTCAACATCTGGTTCATGGCGGTGCAGCGCTGGCAGGTGGAGCAGCTCACCTTGCGTCACGGCCAGTTCCTCAATGATGCGCGCTATGCCCCGGTGACGCGTTTTTTCCTGGATGACATGTATGGCCTGGATCTGCACCAGTTGGCTGAAGAGGTGGAGCGTGCCCTGCCACTGGCTTCGCGTCTCCTGCCTGACGTTGTATTGCGCACGGCCGCCGTGGCACTGGAGCTGAATTCACTCACCGGCCTGCTGGACCAGCGCGTGGCGGAAATCATTTTCGAGGAAGAGGGCGCCAGCCGGATCACGCTGGAAAACTATGCCGATGCCTATCGTCGTGCTTCCTCGCGTGAAGACCGGCACCTGCAAATGGCGCTGCTCAACGAACTGGGCATGGGCCTGGATCGCTATGTGCGGTCACGCGTGATTTATGCCACTTTCCGGTTTGCACACCGGCCGGCACATGCGGCAGGATTGGGCGGGCTTTACGACTTCCTCGGCCGTGGTTTTGCCGCCATGAAGCCCATGGGTTCGGCGGTGGAATATGTCAATGTCTTCACCGAAGCCGAACATCATGTGGTGGATAATCTTTTCGACCACAAGGTGGATCCCTTCAATGTCATCGTACCCGCACTCGGCATGCAGGCGAGTGTGGCTTCCCACTGAGAACTTGCATATTACCGATGTCTGCGGCTGACGCTTCGCTACTATCCCGCGCCACTTTCCGCGCGCTGGAGGCCGCCGGTGTGCCGGCATCGGCCGTGCTGGCCCTGCAGGGGCGCCTGCTGGCCGTGCTTGCCCCGGAGAAGCAGGATGATGAAGCCCTGCAGGGGGCTTTCTGGGATGCCCTGGTGCAGGTGACGGGCGAAGCCGATGCCGGTCTCTGGCTGAGCGGCTTCCTGCCCAGCCTGCGCGGCCATGTTGTCGAGTATTTCTTTTCCAGCAGCCGCACGCTGGGCGGCGCCCTGCTGCGTACGCTGGCTTACCAGAAACTGCTCAACAGGGCGTTGTCGCTGCGACTCGTGGTCACCACCGGCGAATGCTATCTCGTCGACGACACGCCGCAGCGCCGCCTGCGTCATCTTGCGGAGTGTTTCACCGGCGGTGCCATACGTTTCCTGCGTGATGTCAGCGACGGGAAGTTCCAGCCGCAGCGCATTGATTTCCGTCATGAGGCCGGCGCCCTGCCAGCGTCTTACCAGTCCGTTTATGGCTGTCCCGTGGTGCTCGGCGCCGCCGAGAACCGGCTTTATTTCGATGCCTCCCTGCTGGGGCATGAAATCTGGCATGCCGATCTTTCGCTGCAGCCGCAGCATGAAAAAATCGCGGATGAAAAGCTCGAGGAAATGAGCCGGCAGGAACTGGTGCTCACGGTGCGCCGTGCCATCAGCCAGTCGCTGGAGGGCGGGAATTTCGGCATCGATGCCATTGCCCTGCGCCTGGGGATGACGCGCCGGCGCCTGCAACTGGAGCTGGCTGCGGTGGAAACCAGCTACAACGACATCCTCGAGGACTATCGCCAGCGCCTGGCCGAACGCTTGCTGCAGACGACGCAGAGCATAGAGGAGATCGCCTATCTGGTGGGCTTTTCCGAACCCAGCGCCTTCTACCGTGCTTTCCGTCGCTGGACCGGCATGACACCACTGCGCTACCGGGACCGTTACCGCGACAGCCTGGTGGATGCGGCGCCGGGGCCGTGAATATTTTCCGGGAGTGGTTGCGAGTGAGTCTGGCAGTGTTTTTTGGCTATCGGCCTGACTCTCTGGGAGCTGTTCATCTTCTTTTTTTGCCATTCCGGCGCCGGCCGGAATCCATGCGGCGGTGAAACAAGCTCACTGCATGGGCACCGGCCTTCGCCGGGGCGACAGATACATTGCTAAGCCAATACATGGCCCTGCTTTTCTGTCGCCTTGATACGGCGACCTGTCATTCCGGCTTCGGGTTGAAGGCGGCATCGGGTTCGATGACGCCGGTGTGTTTTTCCGCCTGCCGTTTCGGGTCGGCAATCATGCGCTTCATATTGGCCAGCGTGCGCAGTGGCGATTGCTGTATCAGCATGTTCACGGCCCAGTCCGGCAGATTACCGCCCGGGTCCACATGGCCGCCCATGACCACTTTCACCTGGCCGCGACCCAGCGGAATGAAGGTCCAGTCCGAGCGGATATTGTTGCGCACATAGGCCGGATTCACCGGCACCACGCCTTCCACGCTCTGCCCGCGCATGGATATGACCAGTGTTTGCGGGTCCTGCCACCAGCGGCCGGCAATCACTGCATCGCGGTCCTGCAGGGGCCAGGGCATGTCGGTTTCCAGCAGCAGCACGTATTCCTGTTTGGTGTCGTCACGGCGTACGGCAGTGACCTTGCGCGTGCTGTCCAGCCATTGCGGTGCGGCGTCGAGGTCGTAAAAAAGATTGATCAGGGCCGAGAGTGTGGAGGTCACGGTGGTTTCAGCCCGGAATTCCACGAAGGGCGAGCCGGCCACCGGCCGCTTCCACACCTGTATGCCGTTCTTGTTCCCCGCTGCGTGCCAGGCCGTTTCAGCGTGACTGGCCAGGGGCAACAGGCAGAGCATGAGGGTGAGGCAAAGCGTGGAAAGGAAAGGGGGCATGCGGTACTCCGTGAAAAATGGCATGTGTTGCCGGCCGCCTGCCATCCTAGTGCGTCTGGCGTGCCGTGACATTGGCTTTGGGCACGGTGTGGTGGTGCGGGCGGTCAGCACCAGGCGGTCTCACTTGCCGGTGTTCAGTATGGCGGCAAATGATTCATGCATGCTGCCCGGATATTCGCCGGTGCTGAAGTCCGTGATCTCGCTCCAGCGGGCAGCCACATCGTCCACGCCGAAATTTTCGTTTTCGCCAAAGCGTGCGCCCACGGCACGCTCCCAGCGCAGCTTGCTGACATAGCCGGCACCGACTTCAAACACGCCTTTGGTTTCTGTGCAGCTTTCGTGGCAGAGCCAGGCCACCAGCGGGCTCACGGCCTCCGGTTTCAGGCGCGCCAGCACCTCCGGCGGCATGATGGTCTCCGTCATGCGCGAAGCGGCAATCGGTGCAATGGTATTCACATGGATGCCCTTGGCCTTGCCTTCTTCCGCAAGACAATTCGCCAGGCCCAGCAGGCCGAGCTTGGCGGCGCCGTAGTTGGTCTGTCCGAAATTGCCGTAAATGCCGGCGGCGGAAGAGGTCATGATGATGCGGCCGTAACCTTTCCCGCGCATGACAGGCCAGGCCGCATGGGTGACACGCATGGCACCCGTGAGATGCACCTTGTGCACGAGCTCCCAGTCGGCGGGACTCATCTTGGCGAAGCTGACATCGCGCAGGATGCCGGCATTGTTGATGACGATATCCACGCTGCCGAAGGCATCCAGCGCGCTTTGCACGATGGCCTCGCCGTTTTCCACGGAATCGTAATTGGCGACGGCCTCGCCACCAGCGGCACGGATTTCATCCACCACCACATCGGCTGCACGGTGGCCACCGGCGCCATCGCCATGCATGCCGCCACCCAGATCGTTCACCACCACTTTCGCACCCAGCCGGCCCAGCAGCAGGGCATGCTGGCGACCGAGGCCACCGCCGGCACCGGTGACAATGGCGATGCGGTTGTCAAAGCGCAGTGCGGACATGGCGAAACTCCCTGGTCATGAAAAGGCCTGCATGCTACTGCGGCTTTTGTGTGATTTCACGCTGTGCTTTTTTTCAGGCTCACCAGCAGCACTCCGCCCAGCACGAGCACGGTGCCCAGGCCCTGCAGCGCGGTCAGGGTTTCGCCCAGCACGGCGTAACCCAGGTAAAGCGTGGAGACGGGGCCGACGGCGCCGATCAGCGCGGCCTGGCTGGCACCGATGCGGCGTATGCCGTTGGTGAGCAGCGTGGCGGGCAGCACGGTGCAGACGATCGCCAGTGTCAGGCCCAGCGCGAAAACGCGCGGGCTGACGAGCAGGGCCGTGAGGGGATTCACCAGCAGGAAATGCGCCACGCAGGACAGGCAGGCGAAGCTGAGTACGATGCCGGTGAAGCGGTTGGCGCCCGTGCGCTGGATCATTTCGCCCGATCCCACGAGATAGATGGCATAGGCGAGGGCGCTGGCGAAAACCAGTGCCATGCCCCAGCCAAGATGCGAGGACGGATGGCGTACATCCTGCCAGACCACCAGCGCCATGCCGGCATAGCAGATGGCCACGGCCAGCCAGGTCAGGCGCGAGGCCGGGCGTTTCAGCACGAAAACAGTGATGAGCACGGTGATGGTGGGATAAAGGAAGAGCACCAGGCGCTCAAGGCCGGCGCTGATGTATTGCAGGCCCGTGAAGTCCAGCAGCGCGGCCATGTAATAGCCGCCAAAACCCAGTGCAAAAAGTTTCAGCCAGTCACCGCGGTGCAGGGTGAGCGGTGCCTCGCGCTTTTCCGCCAGCCAGGCCATGGCGAGGAAGAAGGGCAGGGAGAGCAGCATGCGGAAGGTGAGCAGGGTGACCGGATCCACGGCCTCCCGGTAAGCCAGCTTCACGAAGATGGACTTGGTGGAAAACAGCACGGCGGAAAGCAGTACCAGCAGGATGCCGCTCAGGGTCTGGCGCGAAGTCATGATCGTCGGGCGAGCCGGAAGAAATGTCACAAGATGCGTCAATGGTAGCGCGGGGAACTGCAGGCCGGCGTCGCTGCCTGCAGAAAAATGTCAGGCCTGGCAGTCACTTGCGGTCTTGTCGGACAGCGGCGTTAACCCGTCGCGACAAATCAGTGCCCGGGCCGAAAAAAAAGGCCAATTTGACCGGTGGGTACTCACATTGCCGGTAACGCTGCATTACAATCGCCGGCCTTTGCGCGTCCTGCGCGCAGCCGTGTCCGGGCAGGTTCAGAGAACTTGCCGTCAGGATGTCTCCTTAATTACCGAACAGCCAAGGTGAGGGTTGACCATGCAAATCGGGATTCCAGCCGAAATCCTGGCGGGCGAGACGCGCGTTGCCGCGACACCGGAAACGGTGAAGAAATTCGCAGCGCTGGGTTACAAGCTGGTCGTGCAGAGCGGAGCGGGTCTTGCCGCCAGCTGCACTGACAAGGCCTATGAAGAAGCCGGTGCCACCATTGCCGCCACTGCTGCCGACACGGTGAAAGATGCCGATGTCGTGTTCAAGGTGGCTGCACCGACCGCCGATGAAGTGGCGAACTACAAGCAGGGTGCCATCGTGCTTGCTGCTTTCGCTCCGCATCTCAATACGCACTTCGATGCCTATGCCGCCAAGGGCCTGACCTGTGTTGCGCTGGAACTGATTCCGCGTATCACCCGTGCCCAGAGCTCCGACATCCTGTCTTCGCAGGCTTCGCTCGCCGGTTACAAGGCCGTGCTGCTCGC
>JASLCO010000284.1 GCA_030146505.1 Moraxellaceae bacterium | reverse complement strand
GCTCGGGGATTTACTGCCCCCAGGCGATCAGCGGGCCGTAGGCCACGATGAGCAGGCCTACGGTCATCACGATGATGGGCAGTATCCAGCGCTCGTAACGGCGGTAGAAGCCCAGCCCCTTGACCTCTTCGGTGGCCAGGTCGACTTCCTTGTTGCCTACCACCTGACGCAGCAGCAGCTGGTTCAGGGCCACGGGGGGCAGCAGGTAGCCGAGTTCGAAGGCCACCAGCACCATCATCCAGAAGTGCACGGGCTCGATGCCGCTGTTGTAGGCAATGGGCGCCAGCGTGGCGGACACGAGGATCACGGCGCCGAAAGGATCCATGATCATGCCGAGGATGACCTTGGACACCATGAGGAAGGTCATGGCCACCCAGACGTTGGCGAAGGTGTGCGGGAAGTGTTCCATCACGCCGGAACGTTCCACCATGCCGCCCATGGACAGCGACAGCGCCATCAGCAGGATCAGCGCGCCGATGTGGCTGATGGTTTCGTTGGTGGCGTAGCGTATGGATTTTTCCACGGCGCCCAGGCCCGGTTCCGGAATCTCGTGCGGCTGGCCTTCCACTTCAGCGAGCGGGGTCTGCTTGGTGTCGCGGCGCATGCGGTCGAAGATCACCAGCACGATCATGATGAGCGGCATGATCACCGGCGCGGTGAATTCATCCAGCTTGGTGTTGAGCAGGTAACGGTAGGCCAGCACCACCACGAGCGTGATGACCACATAGGGCAGCACGGGCTTGAGGGCGCGCAGCATGCCCGGTATCGCCACGCTCGGCGATTCGATCTTCACCTTCTGCTGGCGCGACATCTGGGCGGCCACCAGGAAGATGGTGGAGGTCAGGAAGAACACCCACACGCCCCAGCCGTAAAGCTGTGCCGTGGTCACCTGCTTGTTGAGGGCGGCGATGAGCACGATGAGCAGGCAGGGACGCAGCACCACACCCAGCGAGCCGGACATGGCCGAGGCAGCCAGTGCGAACTGGCGGCTGCCACCGGCATGGCGCACTTCGTTGTAGATCAGCGCGCCGGCGGCGATCACGAAGATACCGGAAGCGCCGGTGTAGGCGGTCGGCAGGGCAGCACCCAGCAGGATGAAGTAGGTGAGCATTTCCGGCGAGAACTTCCAGGGACGCAGGATGTCCAGGAAACGGTCCACCACCTGCGTCTGCTTGAGCAGCATACCGGCCCAGATGAAGAGGGCGAGGTTCAGGAAGATGTTGGAGAGCTCCATCATCTGGTTCAGGTAGATCGCCTGCGCGGAACGGTGACCGTGCAGCGTGAAGTACGCACCACCGATGAGCGCCATCCAGGCGTAGAGCGGAATGGACAGGAAGGCGAGGCCGACCTTGCCGCCCGGCTCCGCATCCTTGGGCATGAAGATGACCTGCTTCAGGCTGATCAGCGCAAGGATGGCGAACATGCCTATCCAGAGATAGTTCACGAAGGGCCGGTCGATGGCGATGCCCGAATCCTGCTGCATGATCAGGTATTCAACGGAGGAATACGTGAGCATGCAGTTGGCCAGCGTCATCATGATGGAGTAGACGCGGAAGTCGGTGCGCGAGCGCGGCGGACGCAGGGCAATGTGGTGCTCGCCCAGCGTGGTGTTGATGGAGGCGATGAGCACCATCAGCAGCAGCACCACGGAACGGTTTTCCGTACCGAAGTGGAAGAGCCAGAAGAAGGCGGTTTCAACCGTACGGTAGGCTTTTACGCCCGGCGTCAGATGATCGCTGATCGCCTTGTACATGGTGTGCTTTTCCTGGCAGAGCTGCGCGGCCTTCTCGATGGAAGAACGCACGGCGGCCGGATCCTGCACTTCGCCGGCGAAGAGCGCGTCGATGGCGTCGGCGCTGGCGGAACTGCTCTTGTTCAGTTCGGCATTGACGGCGGCGTCAATGTCCGGATGCGGGTCGCAGTCGGGGGCCGTGGGATCGGCACGCAGCATGAAGTACTGCACGCCGGCCTTTTGGTCGCCAAAAATGGATTCGCCCATGCGCAGCAACTGGCCATGGAACATCTCGCCCGTGCCGATGACCAGGGTCAGCAGCAGCAGGGTGAACACGGGGAGGCTGAGCAGCCATTCTTTGGGAGTACGCCCGAGGAAGGTGGGCGCGGCTCCCGGGGAGGTGCCGTTGTGACTCATGGTGGGGTTTCCGTTCTTGTTTTACGGCGCCGCAAGGCAGGGCCGACATTCTTTTGGTGTTGTGGTTCTTGCAACGGGGCGGCCGGTCCGGGCCGCCTCTTGCATCCGGATTGACCGGCAGGTCCCGGATGCAAGTGGGCAAGAATACCTGAAAAACGCCGGGCGGACATATGGCCGGCGGTGCCAATCCCGAATGCCTCTGCTGACAGTTGCCGGCCTTTGCCGGGAAGACGCTTTCAGGGGGCTGAACTCAGCTTCGGCTGAGCCAGACCGTGATTTCCTCCCGGTCGTGGTAGAGCTGGCGCATGCACAGGCGGAAAGGCGTCGCTCCCATGCGACGGGCGATGAGCTCCCGGCAGAGCTGGACCTCCTCGTGGCGCTTCTTCATCGGCAGCTTGAGGTTGAACATGGCATGTGCGGCAGCGCCATCGGCAATCCAGCCGGC
The DNA here is from genome assembly GCA_030146505.1 of Moraxellaceae bacterium. Lineage (GTDB taxonomy): Bacteria > Pseudomonadota > Gammaproteobacteria > Pseudomonadales > Moraxellaceae > UBA2031. The sequence continues at coordinate 822 of JASLCO010000284.1, read as the reverse complement.
GCAGAGTTCGGCAATGCGCGCCGGTTTTTCCACCATGTCGCAGACCAGCCAGGTCACAGGCCGCGCCGGGCGGTAATGGAAGCCGTCCACCTTCAGGTGTTCCACCTGCCCGGTCTGCATGAGGGCCGCATCCATGGGGCCGTTGTCGATGGCAGTGACGGTGAGGCCGTTTTTCACCAGTTGCCAGGTCCAGCCGCCGGGTGCGGCACCCAGGTCGACGGCCGTGGCGCCCTCGCGCAGCAGTTCCTGGCGCTGCTTGGCATCCAGGAAATACAGGAAGGCTTCTTCCAGCTTGAGCGTGGAACGGCTGGGGGCGGCGGCCGGGAATTTCAGGCGGGGGATGCCCAACGGCCAGGGCGAGGCATTGCCGGGTGAGGAAAAGCCGGCATGCACGGTGGTCGAGTCCAGAAAGAAAAGATGCAGGGTGTGGCTGTCGCGACGCTGTTGCAGTCCGCTCTTCTGCAAGGCGGATGCAAGGGCCGGTGTGAACTTGCGCAGGAAGCCGGAGAGTTCCTTGGCGGCGTTGGTGTCGGCGGTTTCCAGCCGCAGCTCGTGAAAACCGGCCTCGCAGCGGCGCAGGTTTTCCAGCAGTGGCGTGATGCGGTTGTCCGCCGGCAGTTGCCAGGCATCGCCCTCGAAGAGAAAAACCAGCTGGCGTGCGAACACCAGCGCATCGAAACGCAACTGTTCTTGCTGCCCTGCAGCAAGGGTGGACATGGACTGGAACAGCACGAAGCCGCTGTCGGGGCGCGATTTCACATAGCCGCTGATATCCAGCGCTGCCGTGGCAGCCTGTATTTCTGCTGCGGCTTCTTTTTCAAA
>JASLCO010000259.1 GCA_030146505.1 Moraxellaceae bacterium | reverse complement strand
CAGGACAAATTCGAACGTGAAATTGCCCTCAAGGTCATGGCGCCCGCGCTTTCCGCCGATGAGGGTTTTCGCGAACGCTTCCTGCGTGAAGCCAAGATTGTTGCCAGGATTTCCCACCCCAACATCGTGGCGGTTTACGACGTCAATGAAGTGGGCGGGGTGCATTACATTGCCATGGAATACCACCCCGGCGGCGATCTCAAGGCGCGCCTGCGTGAGGGTCTTTCCGTGCGCCAGGCCATCAACATCCTGCGTGACATGGCCAAGGCCCTGGACTACGCCCATGCCAAGGGTTACCTGCATCGCGACATCAAGCCGGACAACATCCTTTTCCGTGCCGACGGCAGCGCCGTGCTGACGGATTTCGGCATTGCGAAAGCCACGGAGGGCGATGCCAACCTCACCCAGATGGGCATGGTGGCCGGCACGCCCAAATACATGAGCCCGGAGCAGGCGCGTGGCCAGCCGCTGGATGCGGACTCCGACCTCTACAGTCTCGGGGTGGTGCTGTTCGAGATGCTCACCGGACGTCTGCCTTACGATGCGCAGGACCCGATTGCGCTCGGCATACAGCACATGAATGCGCCCATTCCCAAGCTGGAAGGCCGCATTGCCCATTTCCAGCCCCTGATCGACCGCCTGCTGGCCAAGAATGCCGCGCAGCGTCCGCAAAGCGGATCGCAACTCCTGCGTGAAATCGACGCCATTGAAAAAGGCTTTGACTACGACCAGACGCAGGCGTCTGTGTCGCATAACGAAACCATCGTCCGTCCGGCTTTCCGCAAGAGTGCACCGGCCTCATCACCTGTTCCCCAGGCAACGGCCGACGATGCCACCGTCGTGATGGCGGCTGCAGTGCCGGTCAGCGGCAACGAGACGCCTGCTCCTGTGGTGGAGATGGCGCCGGAGCCGGCTTATCCCGTCAGGAAACTGGCGGCTGCCGCCGGCCTGCTGGTGCTGTTGGGCGGAGGTGGCTGGTGGTATGCCGGACATGGTGCGGCGGCCGCGCAGGCGGTACGCATAGAGGCCGAGCTCAGGGCCGGCCAGGCTGCTTTCGGCCGTCAGGCGCTGGTGGCTCCGGAGGATGACAATGCCCTCAATCATTACCGGACAGTGCTGGCGCTGGAGCCGGGCAACGACAAGGCCCGTGCCGGCCTGCTCGAGCTTGTAGCCGCTTTGCAGGCACAGGCAAAATCGGCGCTGGCGGCCGGTGATACGCAGCGTGCACAAATGCTGCTGTCACAACTGGAAACCGTACCCGCGGATGCGGCCTTGCTCGCCGGTTTGCGCCAGGATATCGCGACGGCACAGGTGACCGCCGGTAGTCTGGCAGCACCGGTAATGGCAGTTGCCACACCGGCAAAGCAGGAAAAACCCTTGAGGGTGGCTGCAGCGCCGGCAGGAGACAGCCTGCAACGCCTGCGCATCAGCGGCATGCTGGGCAGTGCGCGTCAGGCACTGGAGGACGGTGATGCCCAGGCGGCCATCAGCCGCTACCAGCAAGTGCTGGAGCTGGACCCGCAGAACAGCGAGGCGAGGACGGGGCTGAAGCAGGCCAGCGCCCGCTGAGTGTTGGCGTGGTTGTCAATCAGGGCTTCTTTTTTCACGGCCCGCATAGCATAAATGCGAGACGGCTCTCCTCTCTCCTGCAAGGAGAGAGTAAGCCCCACCAATTGCTCAGCGTATGTACATCCTCTTTTTGAGCGTGCCCACGATGCCTGTCGCCAACGCCCTCAGGGTACGCGTACCGCGTATTGCTCCAGTTGGTGGCGTAGCACCGTGGTGTCCTTGCCTTTGAGGTTGGCCAGGGCAAAGGCGTAGGCTTCATTTTCGGCGGCCATGAGGTCGTCGCCTTCATCGGCAAAGCGCTTGGCGGCATCGGCATAGCGCACTTCCGGTTCCTTGAGTTCGGCCACCAGTTTGTCGCCGATGACATCGGAAATCTTTTCCGTGAGCTTCTGCAGGATTTCCGAATCCGCTGGCAGGCTGGCCAGCTTGAAGGGCATGCGGAACTGTCCGAGTTCTATGCCTTCGTTGCCTTCATCGGTGTATTCCGCCTTGGCGGTATCGGAGCCGGTGGCCAGTACCTTGCCGCTCCTGGCTTCGACCAGGCGGAAGGAGGCGGAAATGATGCCGACCTTGCGCATGATCTGCAGGTTGATGGTGACATCCTCTTTCTTGTCCTGCGTCAGCGTGCGCGCGGGCTCGGGTGTTTGCGTGCGCTGGGTTTCGGACAGCGCTGCCCACTGGTCATGTGCCGGGTTGGCGATCGTCGAGGTATCCGTCACCACGCGCATGGTTTTCTTGCTGCGGTTTTCCGTGGTGTCCACGCGCGATTCGAGAATCTTGCCCTGCACGAGGTAGTCGGCGGACGACAGCTCGCTCGGCGTGCTGCCGGCGCCGATTTCCTTTTCGCGCAGGATGGCCTGGAACTGGTCACGCTCGATGAGTTTGATGTCGTTGGGAATCTGCTCGAAAAGATGTTGTGTCACCTTGGCGGCAACGGCGCCACCGAATTCGGCGGAGCCTGAGGCATCGGTGAAAGCGGCCGTGCTTACCTTCTTGGTGGCCTTGGCAAGCGTGGCCTCCTGTGTGGTGCGCAGATTGGCGCGCAGGCCGGGAAAATCGGGATTGAAGCCTTCGATCACCTTGAGGTAGCCCAGTGCAAGCCCGGTCTGGCCGTCCTTGAGGGTGGCCTGGTAGCGCGCATACACGGCCTTGAGGAAGGCGTCTTCCTGCGGCGGACGCGCGGTGTTGGCATTGGTCTTGTTGCGGATGTCGCGGGCCTGCCCCAGCAGCTTGTAGGCGTCGGCCAGCTTGTTTTCGCTGGTGGCGGTGCCCGCCTGTGCGACGAAGTAGGCAACCATGTCATCGGAGGACTTGGAGAGACGCTTGAGGATTTCCGGGAAGTCCTGGGTCTGCGACAGGTTCATGAGCTGGGTATAGGCCGCATCAAGCTGGCCTTCAGCCAGCGAGTCCCAGAACTTCTTTTCAAACAGGCGCGCATCGGCCAGCGTGAGCTGGGTGCCGACGGCGGGGTCTTCGGGAGTGGCCTGCTTGAGTGCCACCAGGGCCTGCTTGGCTTCGCCGTACTGTTCGTTCTTGAGGGCGTCGTCGGCCTTCTTGCGCAGGGTGGCCATGACATCGGTGCGCTCGATGCTGTAGCGGTCGTCGCCGGTGAGCTTGGCCAGGTCGTCCAGCACGGTGAGGCGCTGCCCCATTTCATTTTCGGTCAGGCGGGCGAGCTGGTTCTGCTGGGACGTGATGCGGGCCTGGGTGCGGCCCTTGAGCTCATTGAGTTCGGCGGCCAGCTTGCGGTGGCGCTCGGGCGCCCAGGTTTGCATCTTGGGCAGCCTGGCCAGCTGGGCGTCCACCACGGGCAGGGGCACAAGTCCGGAAGCTGTGGCCTGCTGGTTGAGTTCACTGCGGATGTCCTGCTCCAGCTTGTCGGCCAGTTGGCTGCCCAACTGGTCAAGCTGGGCCTGGGCTTTCTGGCCTTCCGGTGTGTCCAGCTTCTGGCCAGCCAGCTTGGCAGCGTACTGGCTGTAGAGCGATTCCAGGCTGCCGGACTGCTGGGCGGCCTGCAGTTCCTGCGGTGTCAGCGTGGGCGGCGCCGAGGCGCAGCCGGCGAGGCTGATGGCAAGGGCGAGACCGGAAAGCGTGAGGCGTGACATGCATATCCCCTGAATGCCTGGAAAAGAGTCCTTGGCAGCGACAGGCGGGGTCGCTGCGAAAGAGCCGAGTCTATCGGCCATGCCCGCGAGGGAAAAGCTGTAATCACACGGTAGCGGCAAGGGCCCGCTGCCAGCGCGTGAACAGCAGCGCCGTGGCAAAGCAGGAAGCGATCAGCACGCTTTCGGCCACACCCAGGAGGCCGGCGATACCCGGCGCCCAGGCTGACAGCACCGTCAGGCAGAAATAGGGCAGCAGGAGCAGGGCCAGCCAGACGCCCGCCATGGCCCGTGCCTGCAGCAGGCCGGGCAGGAAGCACAGCAGTGGCACGGTCTTGAGGCCGATCACGAGGGCATAGGCCGGCAGCGGTGTGGCGGCGGGAGCCGAGCGCAGGCTTTCCAGTGTCATCAGCAGGCAGAGCAGGAGCAGGGTAGTGAGGGTGAGTCCTCGTGCCAGCCGGCTTTTTTCGGCCAGCGACAGATGGGCTTGCAGCCGCTGCATCTCAGAGCCCTCGCCGTGCATGACGGGCAAGACGCCGTCCGAGACCCAGGCACAGGCTGGTTTCGGTGTCGTCCAGCGGCCGCTTCTTGCCGGTGCCGGCCAGATGGCTGGCGCCGTAAGGCGTGCCACCTGCCACGGTTTGCAGCAATCCCGGCTCGGAATAGGGAATGCCCAGCAGCACCATGCCGTGATGCAGCAGCGGCAGCATCATGCTGGTGAGCGTGGTTTCCTGGCCGCCGTGCAGGGAACTGGTGGAGGTGAAGACGCAGGCAGGCTTGTCCACCAGCGCCGCCGTTATCCAGAGCGCCGAGGTGCCATCCAGAAAGTGCTTGAGTGCCGAGGCCATGTTGCCGAAGCGGGTGGGGCTGCCCATGGCGAGACCTGAGCAGCCGGCCAGTTCTTCCAGCGTGCAGTAGATGTCGCCTGCGTCCGGGATGGCGGGCTCGGTGGCTTCATTGACGGGAGAGACGGCGGGAACCGTGCGCAGGCGCGCTTCCAGTCCCTCCATTTCAATGCCGCGGGCGATGATTTCCGCCATGCGCCGGGTCGAGCCGTTACGGCTGTAATAGAGCACGAGTATGTAGGGGGCGGGAGCGGTTGCGCTCATTTCAGCAATTCCAGCACTTTTTCCGGCGGACGACCGATGACAGCGCGCTTGCCGTCAATGGCAATGGGGCGCTCGATCAGGCGGGGATGCGCCACCATGGCGGCAATCAGGCTGGCTTCGTCGAGCGCGGGATCATCCAGGCCCAGTTCCGCATATTCCGGCTCCTTGCTGCGCAGCAGTTCACGTGCACTGATGCCCAGCGTCGCGAGCAGGTTTTTCAGGGTGGTGGCATCGGGCGGGGTGTCGAGATAGCGCACGATATGCGGTGCTTGTCCCCGGGACTCCAGCAGGGCCAGGGCTTCGCGCGATTTGGAGCAGCGCGGGTTGTGGTAGAGCGTGATCATGGCAGGCCTGTGTCATGCAGTGAGCCTGCGATTGTAGCGAGGTGTCGCGAGCTTGCGAAAGCCGCAAGCCCGCAGGCTCGACAGCCCGGGCGCGGGCGGGAATACTTGCGGCGCAAGCCTGAGCGGCTGAAACGGGAATACGGCATATGCGGCAGCAACTCAGAACCGGCAGCATGCAACTGCGGAATTTCATCCTTTTTGTCTACCGGCATTTCATGGATGACAACTGCCGCCAGCATGCCATCGTGCTGACTTACACCACGCTGTTTGCCGTGGTGCCCGTCATGACGGTGACGTTCACACTGCTCTCCGCCATTCCTTCGCTGCAGCATGTCAGCGGCGACATCCAGAGTTTCATTTTCCGCCACTTCATTCCTGCCACCGGCGCGGTGGTGCAGGAGCGCCTGCAGGAATTTTCCCACCAGGCCGGCCAGCTCACTTTTGTCGGCGTCGGCATGCTGTTCGTGACGGCGCTGCTCATGATGCTCACCATTGAAAAGTCCTTCAACCATATCTGGCGCGTGCGTCAGGCGCGCGCCGGCATCATCAGCTTCCTGCGCTACTGGGCCGTGCTCAGCCTCGGGCCATTGCTGCTCGGCGCCGGCTTTGCCCTTTCTTCCTATCTGGCCTCGCAGGAGCTGTTTACCGAGGCGGCCAGCATGGTGCAGGGCATTGTCCCGGGCATGCGCCTCATCACCTTCGCCCTCACCGCGCTGGGCTTCACCCTGCTCTATGTGACGGTGCCCAATTGCAAGGTGCCCCTGCGCGCCGCTCTGGCCGGCGGCTTTTTTGCGGCGGCACTTTTCGAGCTGGCCAAGCGCGGCTTCGGCATCTTTGTGATGAATTTTTCATCCTACAAACTGGTGTATGGTGCTTTTGCCGCGCTGCCGGTTTTCCTGATCTGGATTTACCTGTCCTGGAGCATCATCCTGCTGGGCGTGGAAGTATCGCGTGCCCTGGCCGTGTATCGTGATGACAGCCGGTCGTTCCGCCATCCTGTGCTGGCCATCCTGGATGTCCTGCAGCTGTTCTGGCAGCGCCAGCAGAAAGGCCTGACCGTGAGCGATATCGATGCCATGGCCGTGCTGGGCAAGGAAGAGGTGGAAATCTGGTTTGACTTTGCCCGCATCCTGCAGGAGCTGCACATCATCCATCGCACCGACACGGGTGCCTACGTGCTCTCGCGCAATCTGGAAACCCTGGATTTCCACGATTTCTACCGGCAGCTGCCCTGGCCGCTGCCAACGCCACGCGACCTGCTGCACCTGCATGGCGACGATCAGTGGGTGCAGGCCCTGCGTCCGGCCCTGGCACGGGTGAATGACTACATGGAAAAGGAACTTCGCATGTCGCTGGCCAGCATCGTGGCGGAGGATGGAACCCGCACGACTCCCGTACCGGCGCCCTGACAAGACAACCGCGAAACCATACTGAGAGACTTCATGCCTGCTGTAGAAACCCTCACCTTGCATAACGGCGATCTTTCGTTTTCTGCCAGAGCGGCAGGCGACGGGCCGCTGGTGCTCATGCTGCACGGCTTCCCGGATGATTTTCACAGTTTCGATGCGCAGATAGAGGCTGTTGCTGCCGCGGGCTATCGCGTGGTGGTGCCCATGCTGCGTGGCTATGAACCGGGCTCGCAATCGCCGCGCGATCTCTATCACCTCATCCATGTGGCAGAAGACATTTTTGCCTGGATGAAAGAACTGGGGGCGAGGCAGTGTCATCTGGTCGGGCACGACTGGGGAGCGCTGGCCTGCTATGTGGCCACGACCCTGCAGCCGAAGAAATTTGCTTCCTTGACCACGCTGGCCATTCCGCACCTGCGGCGCAGCCTGCAGGGCGTGGCCGAGGTGCCGGGACAGTTGCTCAAGTCATCCTACATCCTGCTCATGCAGTTCCCGCGCATCGCGGAAAGCGTGGTGGCGCGCGATGACCATGCCTTCATTGAAACGCTCTGGAAAAGCTGGTCGCCGGACTGGAAATACAGCGAAGCCGATCTCGAGCAGGTGAAATCCACTTTCCGTGCCGATGGCGTGGTGCATGCGGCCACGCAATATTACCGTTGCCTGTTGCAGCCGCTATCGCTGTCCACGCAGCAATCGTGGCGCCTGCTGACAGCGCGCGTCGGCGTGCCGACACTGGCACTCACCGGAGAAAACGACGGCTGCATGGATTCACGCCTTTACGACATCGTGATGCGTGAGCAGGATTTCGAAAAGGGCCTGGAAGTGCACCGCATTGCCAACACCGGCCACTTCCTGCATCGCGAGGCGCCGGAACAGGTAACGGAACTCATGCTGGACTGGATATGCCGGCACCCGCTTGCCTGAGTGCGCTTCATTCTCCTGACGGATGTGAAAAAACGCCGGCTTGTGCCGGCGTTTTTTTATGGCGGCGCTTTTCCATCAGAAGCGGTAGCCCGCTCCCAGGAAGCCGATGATGGGATTCACCGTGATGTTGGTGGTGCTGGTGGCCAGTGCGTGCCCGGTGCTGTCGCGTACCCTGACGGTGGCATCGGTATCCAGCGGCATGTAGGAAACCGAGAAAACGCCATACCAGTGTTCGCCGATATCGCCCGTGAGGCCCACCGTCGCCAGCGGCTGCCAGGACGATGATGATTCCACGTCCACCGTGGGATTGGTGGCATTGGCGTTCCCGGAGAGCAAGCCCAGCAGCTGGCCTGCAGC
>JASLCO010000249.1 GCA_030146505.1 Moraxellaceae bacterium | reverse complement strand
CTCGTGCGCGGCCACGCGGCCGCCACCGTTCTTCTTCAGGAGTGTCTGCGAGATCACGGCCTGCAGGGATTCGGAGAGCATGCCGCGCACCATTTCCTTTTCTTCGGCGGGGAACACGTCGATCACGCGGTCCATGGTCTTCGCGGCGGAGGTGGTGTGCAGGGTGCCGAATACCAAGTGGCCGGTTTCGGCGGCGGTCAGCGCCAGACGAATGGTTTCAAGGTCACGCATTTCGCCCACGAGGATGATGTCGGGGTCTTCACGGAGGGCGGAACGCAGGGCTTCGGAGAAGCCCAGGGTATCGCGGTGCACTTCACGCTGGTTCACGAGGCACTTCTTGGATTCGTGCACGAATTCGATGGGATCCTCGATGGTGAGGATGTGCTCGTAGCGGTTGTTGTTGATGTAGTCGAGCATGGCGGCCAGCGTGGTGGACTTGCCGGAGCCGGTGGGGCCGGTCACCAGCACGATGCCGCGGGCGATGTCGGAAATGTTCTGGAAGACCTTGCCCATGCCCAGCTCTTCCATGGTGAGCACTTTCGAGGGAATGGTACGGAACACGGCGCCGGCGCCACGGTTCTGGTTGAAGGCGTTGACGCGGAAACGGGCGACACCGGGCACTTCGAAGGAAAAGTCGGTTTCCAGGAATTCTTCGTAATCCTTGCGCTGCTTGTCGTTCATGATGTCATAAACGAGACGGTGGACTTCCTTGTGCTCCAGCGGCGGCAGGTTGATGCGGCGCACGTCGCCGTCAACGCGGATCATGGGCGGCAGGCCGGCCGAGAGGTGCAAGTCGGAAGCACCGTTCTTGGCAGAGAAGGCAAGCAGTTCGGTAATGTCCATGGAAACTCCGGTTCAGCGCCCCGCCATGAGCCCGACAGCGGGGCAACATCAGGCTCGCAGCCCTGAGGCTGCTCTGCCAGAATCGATGATTGTTTTTTGACGGCAGGAAGACCGTGACGGTGACAGCCGCGGTCCCGGGCTAACTTACCGCTTGTCCGGTCTGATATTCAATGAGCGAGATTGCAGAAAACTGGCAGGCCCTGCGCCTGCGCATCGCCCGGGCGGAAGCCTTGGCCGACCGGGAGCCGGGCAGCGTGCGCCTGCTGGCCGTGAGCAAGACCAAGGCGGCCAGCGCCATCCGTGCCGCCCATGAGGCCGGCCAGCTCGCCTTTGGCGAAAACTATGTGCAGGAAGCGGTGGACAAGATTGCCGAACTGGCCGATCTGGAACTGGAATGGCATTTTATCGGTCCGCTGCAAAGCAACAAGACGCGTGACGTGGCGGAACATTTCCAGTGGGTGCATTCCGTGGAGCGCGAGAAAATCGCCCGGCGCCTGGCGGAGCAGCGGCCCGGGGCATTGCCGCCGCTCAATGTCTGCCTGCAGGTGAATATCGACGACGAAGACAGCAAGGCCGGCTGCACGCTGGCCGAGCTGCCGGCACTGGTGCGGGTGGTGCTGGCGTTGCCGGCCCTGCGCCTGCGCGGCCTCATGTGCATTCCCCGCCCCGGCAACCCGGCTGCCTTCACCGCCCTTGCAAAGACACGGCAGGATTTACTCGCTAGTATTCCCGGGCTTTCACCGGAGACCTTCGACACCCTGTCCATGGGCATGTCGGACGATCTGGAGGCCGCCGTGGCTGCCGGCAGCACCATGGTGCGAATAGGTACCGCCCTGTTCGGTGCCAGGCATTATCCGGCAGCCTGACTTCCCCACATCCACATGCAGCAATCCACGACATGAGCAGCTCCCCCAAGATCGGATTCATAGGCGCCGGCAACATGGCCTCGGCGCTGGCGGGCGGCCTGCTGGCCCGTGGCTGGAAACCCGCCCGCATTGCCCTGTCTGACGCCTATCCGGCCGCCCTCGAGGCGCATGCCGCACGCGGCCTCAAGACCACCACCGACAATCTCGTGCTGCTGGAGCATGCCGACGTGCTGGTGCTGGCGGTCAAGCCCCAGGTCATGAGCGAAGTACTCAAACCCCTGGCGGAACTGGCGCAGGAGAAGCGTCCCCTCATCATTTCCATTGCCGCCGGCATACCGGTGGCCAGCCTTGAACGCTGGCTGGGCGGCCCCCTGCCCGTGGTGCGTGCCATGCCCAACACGCCGGCGCTGGTGCAGGCCGGCGCCACCGGCCTCTATGCCAATGCGGCCGTCAGTGCCGAACAGAAGGTGGCCGCCGAGGCCATTCTCGGCGCCGTGGGTCTCACGCTCTGGGTCGACAAGGAGAGCCTGATTGATGCCGTGACTGCTGTCTCCGGTTCCGGCCCCGCCTATTTCTTCTATCTCATGGAAGCCATGATGGCCGCCGGCCGCGAGCTGGGTCTTGACGAGAAAGCGGCGCGTGCCCTTACGCTGCAAACGGCACTGGGCGCTGCGCAGATGGCGATCACGGCCGATGCTGGCCCGGATGAGCTGCGTCGTCGTGTGACCTCGCCGGGCGGTACCACCGAGCGTGCGGTGGCGGTGCTTGACGAGGCGGCCCTCAAGGACACGTTTGTCCGTGCCCTCAGGGCCTGTGCCGACCGTGGGGGCGAACTGGCCGATCTGCTGGGCCGTGCCGACTGATTTTTCCGACTTTCAGGACCTGTGAATGAACGCGATATCGCAAGTTAGCACTCTCATCCTCACCACGGCCTTTGACATCTACATCATCATTCTCTGGCTGCGCTTCCTGCTGCAGTTGCTGCATGCCGACTACTACAACCCCATCGCTCAATTCGTGGTACAGGCCACGGCGCCCTTCGTGAACCCGCTGCGCCGCATCATTCCCGGCAACCGCAGCTGGGAACCTTCGGTGCTGGTGCTCATCCTGCTCTTCAAGATGATCGAGCTCACGCTGCTGGGCATGCTGGCTGGCGGTGGCACCATGCCACCCCTCCAACTGGTGGTGGTGACGGTGCTGCAATTGCTCATGCTGGCCGCTGATTTCTATTTCTGGTCGCTGCTCATCAGCGTGGTGCTGTCCTGGGTGGCGCCCGGCAGCTACAGCCCGGCGGCCGTGCTCGTGCACCAGGTCACCGAACCCCTGCTGGCGCCTTGCCGTCGCCTGCTGCCGGCCATGGGCGGCATTGATTTGTCGCCCATCATTGCCTTTCTCGGCATACAGGTTTTCAAGATCCTGCTCGGCACGGCAGCGCTTCCGCTGCTGCAGGCGGTCGGTCAGCTGTGAGCGTGGCGCTGCGTCGCGAGGGTGATGACCTGCTGCTGCAGGTGCACGCCCAGCCCGGCGCAAAGCAGTCGGCTTTTGCCGGCCTGCATGGCGATGCACTGAAAATCCGGCTGGCTGCACCCGCACAGGACGGACGTGCCAATGATGAGCTGCGCCGCTTTCTGGCCGAGGCATTTGCTGTCAGTCTTGGTGCCGTGGTGTTGCTGGGTGGCGAGACATCGCGCCGCAAGCGCCTGCGCATCGTGGCGGCAGGCGCTTTGCCGGCGGCGCTGGCCGCCCTGGATGTGAGTTAGAAAAAAGACCCTGCCGAAACAGGGCGAGCAATACAGGGCCACTGCTTCCGCGTGAACACGGTGGTGCCCTGGTGGTCAATGCAGAATACAAATCCGGACGGGCCGCTGCGGCGGGTGATCCTGTGCCGGTGCGCCGATTTGAGGGAGTGGCATGGCAACTGAAACGGATCAGCTTTCACACCAGGTCGAGGCGTTCACCGCCTGGAAGCAGGCCATAGCCCGGGAAATCGCGCGCTACCGTAACTGGCTCAATACCCAGGGCCTGAACAACCGTGAAGTGGACGAGCGCCTGGGTGCCGCACTGAAAACCCTCCGCTTCGACCGCATCCTGCTCGCCTTCGTGGGCGAGTTTTCACGCGGCAAATCCGAACTCATCAACGCCATACTCGGCCGCCACTACGGCCAGCGCCTGTTGCCCACGCGCATAGGCCGCACCACCATGTGCCCCACCGAGCTGTTCTACGATCCTTCCGCCACCGGTGCATATATCAAGCTGCTGCCGATACAGACACGGGGCGACAATGTGCCGCTGCAGCATTACAAGCAGCAACTCGAGCACTGGGTGCATCTCACCATCAATCTCGATGATCCCGCTGCCATGAAGAAAGCCTTCATGGAAGTGGCGCAGACGCGCGAGGTGAGCATGGAGATTGCCGCCGAGCTCGGCTTCCAGGTGGAATATCTCGAGCCTTCGCTGGGCAAGTCCAATCATGTGCACATTCCGGCGTGGCGCCATGCCCTCATCAATATCGATCATCCCTTGCTGCGCCAGGGCCTGGCCATCATCGACACGCCGGGCCTGAATGCGCTGGGCGCCGAGCCCGAGCTCACGCTCTCCCTGCTGCCGGATGCGCAGGCGCTGGTGTTCGTGCTGTCAGCGGATTCCGGTGTGACGGCCAGCGATTTCGCCATCTGGAACAGCCATGTGCACGACATCGCCAAGCGCCGTGGTGCGGCCATGTATGCCGTGCTGAACAAGATCGACCTGCTCTGGGACGAAGACGAGAACCCGATGGAGGCCGAAGAAGCCGTGCTGCGCCTGGCCCGCCTTACGGCCAAGCAGTTGCATCTTTCGCCAGACAATGTGCTGCCCATTTCCGCCAAGCAGGGCCTGAAGGCGCGCCTCAACAATGACAGCGAGCTTTTGTATCGCAGCCGTCTTGAATATCTGGAATCCACGCTGGCGCGTTCCGTGGTGCATGCCAAGGAATCAGTGCTGAAAACCACGCTGGTGCGTGAGCTTTCCGATATGGTGGAAGCCAGCCGTCAGGCCGTGCTGGCGCAACGCGTGCGCATGGAAGCCGAAGAGCGCGTGCAGGCCAGCGGCCATCGTGATACCGAACACGAACTGGTGACGCTCACGCGCAGCACGCAGCAGGAGCAGCTGGCCTATAACAAGCGCCTGGCGCTGCTGCAGCAGAGCCGCAAGCTGGTCGAGCAGCAATTGCCCAGGCTCATTGGCAGCGTGGCGCCGGTGAAATTGCAGGCGCATTTCGGCCGTACCCGCGAACAGGCGGAGAGTAATCGCCTTGGTATGGGCATGCCGACGGCCGTGGCGACTTTCTTTCAGGGATTGAAGGCTGATCTTGCCGTCTTCCGCGATGAGGTGGCATCCACACAGGTGTTGATCCAGAGGCTCTACGAACGCTATACGCTGGAAACCGGGTCCGCCGCGCCACCCATGCCGCGCCTGGAGGCAGCGCTTTACCTGCGCGAGCTGGACGAACTGGAAGCACAGGCAGCACCTTACAAGAACCGTTTCGGCAGCCTGCTCTCCAGCCAGACCAAGGTCTATGACCGTTTTCTCGACACGCTGGCGCGCGAGGCCGGTGATGTCTACGAACGTGCTCGCAGTGACGCGGAGCGCTGGTGCAAGCAGGCACTGGCGCCGCTGATGCAGCAGACGCTGGAATACAAGAAGCGCCTCGAGGCGCAGATGGCCAAGCTGGAACGCCTGCGCAGCTTTGGTGAAAACCGCTTCGAAAAGACCGGTTCCATCAAGGAACAGCGCGAATCGCTGCGTGAGCAGCAAACCCTGCTGGAAGACATCCTGGGCCGGCTCAAGGATCCGGCGCTGGGCGCCGCGCCGCCGGCCGCCCAGCCCGCTTGAGACGTCTGTCGGACTTTTGGCAAAAGAACGGAGTGACGGCAGCGTAGGTTGCGGTTGAGGCGCACCGCGCCGAAGCCCAACACGATGCCGGTACGCTGCACAACGCACCAAGAAAAGAGAACTCCATGAGCCAAGCCCTTTTCAGATTAACGTTGTTCCTTCTGACGATGTTTGTTGGGCTTCCTGCGTCAGCCCAAGCTACGCGTGCTGCTGGAAGTCGCGAATATGATTATATTTTAAGTGCTTGCATTAGTATTGGTCAGAAAGATGTGGCAATGCTTGGTGGTGAGCAAAGTATTTTTCCTGCTTCGGAGCTGGAGCTCTTTTATAGGGAAGATTTAAACAAGGATATTCATGTTGATTATTCAAAGACTATTCTTGCTCAAGCGCCAGAACATGGGGAAATAGGGTCTTCAAAGCCTGGATATTTTGGTTATACGCCAAAGCCTGGTTTTGTTGGCCAGGATAAGGCTGTCTTTATGGTTGAGGCCGAAGGGAAAAAATATAAGGTTACTATTGCCTTGGCTGTAAGGAACGATTATGTGAATGAAAGCAATCCTACGTGTGATAGCGATCTGCATTTCAAGCCAAAATTAATAAAAGCGCGGTAGGTTGCGGTTGAGGCGCAACGCGCCGAAGCCCAACACGATGCCGGTGTGCTGCACAGCGCACCAAGAAAAGGGAATTTCATGAACAAAACTCTTTTCAGATTAACGTTGTTCCTTCTGATGATGTTTGTTGGGCTTCCTGCGTCAGCCCAAGCTACGCGGGCTATTGGAGTATGTCGCTATGTTGAGTCCAGAGGTGATCGGCAAAACGTTGAGGATGTTAATCCGATTTATCCTGCCAAGAGCTATATGTTTGACTATGAGGGAACTGCTGATGCCGTATCT
>JASLCO010000219.1 GCA_030146505.1 Moraxellaceae bacterium | reverse complement strand
GCGGGAAAGGTCGGTATAGAGGGTGGGAGTGCTCATTTCGTTTCAAGGCTTCCGTGAAGTGGCTGGGTAATGGTGCAACGGCCGGCTGCGGCGGGGCGCGGCTGGCACGGATCCTGGCTGGCGGCTTGCCGCGCGCTGCCAGCGGGAACCGGGGCTGGGAATTATCACTGTGGCTGTTTGGTCACGAAGAGCGATTTGTCTGTGTTTTATGTCTACCGTCCGGCAAATCCGGTCAGGCAATAAAAGCCGCCACCTTTTGCAGGGGCGTCGGCCCTGGTATCACGCCTGGCTTAACAGTGCCGGCGGGCCTGTGGCAGAGTACCGGCCGCCTTGAATGTCCGGACGGAGCCCGCCATGACCAATCCCGTATTGCACCAGATCAATGTCCTGGGCTCCGTGCTCAGCTCCACGCTGGGAAGCTGGCGTGGGGCCAAGGCCCTGGTCAGCACCGCGGCGCAGCCGCCACTGCCCCTGCGTCTTTACGACATGGAAGGCTGCCCTTTCTGTCGTGCCGTGCGCGAGGCCCTGACCGCCCTGCACCTGGATGTGGAAATCTATCCCTGCCCCAAGGGCGGCACGCGCTTCCGGCCGGAGGCCGAGCGTCTGGGTGGCAAGCAGCAGTTCCCGCTGCTGGTGGACCCCAATACCAATACGGTGATGTACGAGTCGCAGGACATCATCGATTACCTCTTCCTCCACTACGGCAACGGACGCACGCCCACGGCCTACCGCCCTGGCCTGCTGAAAACGCCGGCCGCCATGCTGGCCGGGGCCGTGCGTGGCCTGCGTGGCATCACGGCGCGGCCGTCGCGACAGCCGGCCGGCCTGCTGGAGTTGTGGAGCTTCGAAGCCAGCCCGTACTCGCGGCTGGTGCGCGAGCGCCTGACCGAACTGGAAATCCCCTATGTGCTGCACAACGTGGGCAAGGAGCGCTGGCAGGACATCGGCCCGGCGGTGCTTCGCCTCAGGCCCGGCCCCTACCAGCCCATTCCGGGGGGCAAGCGCGATGCGCATTTCCGCCGCACCAGCCATATGCAGGTGCCGTATCTGGAGGATCCCGATGCCGGTGTGACGCTGCTGGAGTCTGCCGCCATCATCGATCATCTGGAGCACCGCTACGCGCTTTGAAGGAGTGCCATCGCTGATGGCAGTGTCCTGCTGGTTTGTACAAGAACAAGGCCCGGCACGGGAGGGCGCGTTTTCCCTGGCATGTGAAGGTTCCGCTACGCTCTTTTCCGTATCGGGATGCCGGGCGCCCGAAGGAATTCCCTGACGCCAGGCACCAGGGTGCGGAATAAAGGACATTTCCATGCTGGCCACGTTGTTGCGACACCTCCTGCTGTTTGTCCTTTACGGCCTGCTGGGTCTGCTGGTGGGCGGCGGCACGTATTACGTGCTGGAAATGAACAGCCGGCCTGACCTGCAGCCCTGGCACACGGCGTGGCTGCATGAAGAGTTCACCGCGGAGAAGGTGGATCGCGTGCATGATCTGGCCGGATACCTGGAGCTCGAAAGCCGTCTTTTTGCCGAGCTGGACCACAAGGTTTACCAGCAGGCGGAGCGCAGCACGGCCTCTCCCCTCAACCGTTTCTGGGCCGGCAGTGCCGCGGATGCGCGCCTGCGCGAGCCGGACTGGAATCGCACCCGGATACTGCTGCCACCGGGCCAGCCGCGTGGCGTGGCCTTGCTGCTGCACGGGCTGTCCGATTCACCTTATTCCCTGCATTCCTTTGCCACGCATTTGCAGGCGCGCGGCTGGAAGGTGGTCGTGCTGCGCCTGCCCGGACACGGTACGGCCCCGGCCGGCCTGCTGGATGTGCGCTGGCAGGACTGGGCCGCCGCCGTGCGGCTGGCCGCCCGTGACCTGGTGCGCGACAACACCCGGCCCTTCCTGCTGGCAGGTTATTCCAACGGAGCTGCGCTGGCCCTGGAGTACATGCTGGCGCAGCAGCAGGGAGAAGACCTGCCGCGCCCTTCGTCCGTGGTGCTGGTTTCACCGGCCATCGGTGTTTCCGCGGCCGCACGTTTTGCCGGCTGGCAAAAAATGTTCGCGCGCATTCCCGGCCTGCAGAAACTGGCCTGGATGGATTTGCTGCCGGAATACGACCCTTACAAATACGGCTCCTTTGCCGTGAATGCCGGCGAGCAGATATGGCGGCTCACGCGCCGCATTGACGAAGAGATGAGTGCGCTCGCTGGCCCCCACGGAGTTGCCGGCCTGCCACCCGTGCTGGCCTTCCAGTCGGTGGCGGATGCCACGGTGTCGGCGCCTGCCGTGGTGGATTCCTTTTACAGGCGGCTGGCGCCGGAGGCCGGCAAGGAACTGGTGCTGTTCGATGCCAACCGCATCACCAGCACGCGTCCCCTGCTGCGACCGGCGCTGTTTGAGGTGCGAGACAAACTCCTCGGCGGACCGGCCCTGCCTTTCGATCTCACCGTGGTCAGCAATGTGGCCGCCAACAGCGCCGGCGTGGCGGCCTGGCAGCGTCCCCGCCTGCAGACGGCCGTGACAAAACAGCCGCTCGGGCTGGCCTGGCCGGCCGGCATGTTCGCGCTCTCGCATGTGGCACTGCCGTTTGCGCCGGATGATCAGCTTTATGGCGCAACACCGCCGGCGACTGCCCGGCTCTACCTCGGCCGCGTGGAGCTTTTCGGCGAGCGTGGCCTTTTGCAGGTGCCGGAAGCCTCGCTGATGCGCGCCCGCTTCAATCCTTTCTTTCCCTGGCTGCTGAAACGCCTGGACGACTTCACGGACGGCCACCAGCCGCCCTGAACCTGCTTTTGCTTGCAGCGGGCCGGCTGTTAAAGTCGACAGGCCTGCGTGTGACGATGGCACTCACGGGCGCCATGACAACGAGACCGACAAACAATGGCTGAACTCTTCAACGTGGTGTTCTCCGGCGATATTTCCGGCCGTGCCGACCCGGCCGTGGTGCGCGCCAATGTCGGCAAGCTCTTCAATGCCGGCGATGCCATCCTGGACCGTCTTTTTTCCGGTCAGCCTGTTGCCGTCAAGAAAATGGTGGACCGCGCCACCGCCATGAAAATCCGCGCGCTCATGAAACAGGCCGGCGCTGATGCCCGCATCGTGCAGGTGGACGAGCAGGGCAAGCCGCTGCCGGCCGCCGCACCGGCCATGTCGGTACCATCGGCCCCCAAGGCGCCGCCACCACCCAGCGGCACCATGGCGGCGCGCGTGGAAAGCCTGGCGCAGCAGCATGCGCGCGAAGAGGCTGCCAGGCCCAAGCCCGATGCGCCCCCGCCACCGGCCGATGTGGCCCGCGTCAGCACCTGGGCACTGTATCCGGTGGGTTTCCTGCTGGGTGCACCACTGCCGCGTCCGGCGCCACTCATGCCCAATATCAGCGGCATTTCCATGAGCGCCCTGGGCGGCAGCATCATGCGGCCGGAGGAAATCAGGCGGCCGGCGCCGGTGCAGGTGGATATTTCCGCCATCAGCATGGCGCCTGCCGGTACTGACGTGCTCAAGGACAGCGAGCGCGCGCAGGTAGAGGCGGTAAACGTGGATATCAGCGGCATGAGCATGGCGGAAGTCGGCGCGCCGCTGGATGAAATCCGCGACGACAGGCCGCCGGTGCGCGTGGACATCAGCCACATTTCCCTGCAGTAGCCCCCATGCCCTTCCTTTCCCTGCGCGACGGCGCGCGCCTGCATGTGCGCGTGCTCGGTCGCGGTCGGCCGGTGCTCATGCTGCCCGGCCTCGGCATGAGCAGCGCGCACTGGCTGCCCTTCATCTGGCCACATCTGTCCCGCTGCCGTTTTTACCTGCCGGACTTCCGTGGCTTCGGCCGCTCGTCCGGCCTGCGCCTGCATGAGGCGGATGTCTTTGACAGCCACCGCAATGATGTGGAGGAGATCATCGCCCATTTTGGCCTGCAGGATTTCTGGCTCGCGGGCTATTCACTGGGCGGAAGCACGGCGCTGCATCTTTTGCAGGCGGGAAAGTTTGGTGGCGTGCGGCGTTACCTGCATATCGACCAGTCACCTTGCGTGGGCAATCGTGATGACTGGCGCCATGGCCTCTTTGGCGAGCAGCAGGAAATCCTGTTCGGCCAGATGCGTGCGCTGACCGACGTGCTGGCCCGGCATCCCGATGCCAGCCATCTTGATCGTCTGCCACCCCCGGCCCGGCAGCAGGCCGCCGCCGTGATGGCCACGATTTTCAGTCGCATGGGTGGCCGCCCGGGCCTGGAGCCCTGGTTGCGCCGTTTCCTGCTCTTGCCTGGCGTGGCCAGCCGCCTCCTGCCGCTGACGCGTCTGGATGATGCGCAACGCTATCTCGCCGCCTATGCCGGCGGTGGCCATGATTATCGCGACAGCCTGCGCCAGTGCACCGTACCGGTGACGGTTTTCGTGGGCATGCGCTCGCCGCTTTACCATCCCGAAGGCCAGATGGCGATTGCCGATTACGCGCCGGATGTGCGCATCGTGCGCTTTGAAAAATCCGGCCACGTGCCGCTGAACGACGAGCCGTTGAAATTTGCCCGCGAGCTGGGGCGTTTCCTGAGAGAAGAGCGGTGAGTCTTGCGCAGCTACATGCCCGGCAAAACATGCTCTGTTGAAACATCGTCATGCCCTTGATAAGCGGGAATGACGAAATCCAAAGACTTTGAGCAAGCCCCTTACAACGGCTCCCCGTTGATGCCCTTGTCCCGGCTTTCCGGTGCCGAGGGATTTTTCTCCGGCATCTGCTCGCCGCCTTCCACGCGGTTCAGCACGCCGTTTTCAAACCATACCGTCATGCGGCGGTTGTCCACCGGCGGCAGGCCGGCCTTGCGCGCATAGGTGCCGGGCACATAGGCATAGAGGTAATCCCAGCGCCGGGGATTCATGGTGTCGGTAATGAGCGGCGTGCCCAGCACGTAGCGCACCTGCGAAGGCGTCATGCCCGGCTTGAGCTTGTCCACCATCTCCTTGGTGACCACATTGCCCTGGTCCAGATCGGCCTTGTACACGCGCAGGAAATTGCCGCAGCCCGACAGGGCGAGGGTGACAAAAAGACCGGCCAGCAGGGCGGTCGTGGGGCGGTGCCTGTTTTGCATCGGACTCTCAATTCCTCTATCTTGCGCCCGGTAACGGCGCCGGCCTGCCCGCCCGCAAGGGGCGGCCACACAGGCACAGGGCGCGATCATACCCCAGCTTTGATGGCCAGGGCCTGTTGCAACCGCCTTGATAGTTGGGAGTTTCGTAAGCCATGGCCGGAGAGAAAACCATGTCCGTCAGTAACCAGGAACTGCGCAAGGCCGGCCTCAAGGTCACCCTGCCGCGCCTCAAGATTCTCGAGCTTCTGGAGACGTCGGCACTGCGCCACCTGAGCGCGGAAGATGTCTACAAGACGCTGCTGGAACAGGGTGAGGACGTGGGCCTGGCCACGGTCTACCGCGTGCTGACCCAGTTCGAGGCGGCCGGTATTGTCGAGCGCCATCATTTCGAAGGCGGCCATTCCGTCTTCGAGCTGAAGGACACCACGCATCACGACCATATCGTCTGCACGGCCTGCGGCAAGGTGGTGGAGTTCAAG
>JASLCO010000200.1 GCA_030146505.1 Moraxellaceae bacterium | reverse complement strand
CGTCATACCGGCGAAGGCCGGTATCCATACAGTGTTGGCAAATTCACTGTCATATGGGCGCCGCCCTTCAATGTGCTGGCTTTTTCAGCCAGCAGCCTGGTTCAACAGCTTTGCAACATTGCTTTGCTGAACTTGCCATTGCACGGCGTCAGTCCCGTGAACGGCGGCGGCCAGCCAGTGTGGTGCGCTGTAATGCTGCCAGAGTTGCAGTGGCGGTGAGCCTGTGCACGAAGTGGGCTGTGGCTGGCTGACATCAAAGGCGAGGCGGCTCATATTGCCGGCCAGGCCTTCTCCCAGGGCTTTCACGCTGGCTTCTTTCAAAGTCCACAAACGGAAAAAAAGTGTCAGGCGTTCAGCAGGTGCTGCCGCTTGCAGTGCGGACTTTTCCGCTTCGGAAAAATAGCGGGCGGCCACTTTTTCTATGGCCGCCGGGCGGGGAGGCTCGATGTCTATGCCGCAGGGTGACTGGCTGACAATGACAGCGATGCCGCTGGCGGCATGACTGAGGCTGATATGCCAGCCTGTATCCCCTGCCAGCAGCAGCCGGCCACTGTCGGCACGACTGAAGTGCAATTGCCCGGGCGGCAGGTGTGTTGCCAGCAAGCGTCGCAGCATGAGGCGCGACAGGAAAAAACGGCGTTGCCGCGCCGTGCTGGCCAGCTGCTGCATTTCCGCCTGTTCCGGGGTGGGCAGCAGGGTGGCATCCAGCGCACTGCCGTCGTCCTGCAGCCAGGTGATATGTGCCGTGGTCATGGTTGCCGGGGGGGAAGCACCAGTTGCGGGTCTATGCGTGCGTCGTTGAGGCTCACTGTCCAGTGCAGGTGCGGGCCGGTGGCGCGGCCGGTGCTGCCGACCAGGCCGATGACATCGCCCTGTTTCACGACATCCCCTGCCTTCACCTTGATTTCGCTGAGATGGCAGAGCATGGAAACGAGACCCTGGCCGTGGTCGATCATCACGGTGCGGCCGTTGAAGAAATAGTCGCCCGTCTGCACGACCTTGCCGGCAGCAGGCGCCATGGCGGCTTGTCCTTGCGGGGCAGGAATGTCCATGCCCAGATGCGGCGCCCGCGCCTCGCCATTGAAAAAGCGCTTCTTGCCGAAGCTGGGATTGGCTTCGCCCCTGGTCGGCATGATGAAGCTGGGCCAGCTGCTGTCCGCAGGACCGTTTTCGGAAAATGTCCTGTAGACGGCCTGCTGCTCTTTTGCCTCGCGTGCATAACGCGCCAGTTCGGCCGCGCCGGGATTCACATGCTTGTCGTTGGGCGGCAGGGTGATGTGCTGCTCTTCGTATTTTTTTTCGCTGATGGTGAATTCAAGAGTCTGGGTTTTCTGGCCGGCCTCTATCCGCACGCTGGCCGGCCCCAGGGCCGCTGCCAGGGGTATGCCGACGATGAGCTGGCGTGAGCCGTCGGCATTTTTTTCCAGCAGCAGTGGATGGCCGTCATAGCTGGCACGGACATCGGTCGGCAGGGATGCGGGCAGCGGCAGGATGGCAATGCCGCCCGGTACGCGGGCCTCCTGCGGAGCGGCAAGCGTGGTGCTGCAGCAAAGGCCGGTCCAGAGCAGGCCGGTCCAGAGCGGAATGGTCCAGCGCATCAGTATTTCTCCTCGGTGTGCAGGGGGATGATGGCGGTGATGGTGGCGCTGACATGACCGTCGGCCAGGCGCGTTTGCAAGCTGCTGCCGACACGGGCCTCGCTGACCGAACGCAAGACGCGGCCTTCGCTTTCCACAATGGCGTAACCGCGCGCGAGTATGGCCAGCGGGCTGGCCAGCTGGGCGCGTTCGGCCAGATGCTGCAGTGTGGTTTTTTCTTCGCGCAGGCGCAGGCTGATGGCTCGCGCGAGCCGTTGCGCAAGGCTGCGCGCCTGCTGCTGCAGGGCTGGCAGGTGTTGTGCCGGGTGCTGGCCACGCAGACGTGCCAGCAGGTTTTCCAGGTGCGCACGGTGGTTGCGCAATTCCTGCTGCTGCGCGCGTTGCAGACGCAGTTCCAGTCCGTCCAGCCTCTGCATCAGTTCCTGCAGGCGCTGGCCGGGATGGCGCAGCCGCGCGCGCAGATGTGTGAGCTGTTGTACCAGCAGGGCCATTTGCTTGCGCAGGGCACGGGTAAGCAGGATTTCAAAACCCTCGAAGCTGGCCAGCAGTTCTTCGCCGTCCTGGCTCAGCAATTCGGCAGCGGCGGATGGTGTGGGCGCGCGCGCGTCGGCCACGAAATCGGCAATGGTGAAATCGGTTTCATGGCCGATACCGCTGACGACGGGCAGGCGGCTGCCGGCAATGGCGCGCGCCACGATTTCCTCATTGAAGGCCCAGAGATCTTCCAGCGAACCGCCGCCACGGGCGATCAGGATGACATCGAAATCCTCCTGCCGGTTCGCTAGCGCCAGCGCGCGCACGATGGCGGGTGCGGCTTCCTTGCCCTGCACGGGAACGGGAATCACGGTCACCGGCAGGCCGGGAAAACGGCGGCCCAGCACGGAAATGATGTCGCGCACGGCAGCACCTGTCGGTGAGGTGATAACGGCCAGGTGGCGTACATGCCCGGGCAGTTCACGTTTGCGCTCGGCGGCAAAAAGCCCTTCGGCTTGCAGACGCAGGCGCAATTCGTCATAGGCCCGACGCAGGGCACCAAGGCCGGCTTCCTCCATCTGCTCGACGATGAGCTGGTAGTCGCCACGCGGTGCATACAGGCTGAGCCTGGCCTTTACCAGCACCTGCTGGCCGTTTTTCGGCGTGAAACCCAGGAAGCGGTTGTTGCCGCGGAACATGGCGGCGCGGATCTGTGCTCCGGCATCCTTGAGCGTGAAATAAAGATGGCCGGACGAAGGCTGGGCCAGGTTGGAAATTTCGCCTTCCACCCAGAGATTGGGAAAGCTGTTTTCCAGCAGGTCACGAACCTGCTCGTTGAGCAGGCTGACGGTGAGGATGTTGCGCTTTGCAGTCATTGCCGTGGTCGCCGGTATCGTGCGCGCATTCTACCGGGTATTTCCCCGGTGTGTTTGGAGGACGGGCCTTGCTGCAGGCTGGCCAGCAGTCCTGTCCATTGTCCGCCTGTGACGATGTTGCGGGCGGCCGCCCCGCTTCTGTGGTATTCAGGCGCACATGCTTGTGACGGGAATCCCATGATGCGTGAAACAGTCCTGCCCTTGGTGGTCATTGCTGCGGTGGCGGCCGGTGGCTGGTATTACCGTGAACCGCTGAAGCAGCAGTTCGACAAGTCAAAAACCACCCTGCCTTTTTCCGCTTCTGACCGGGAGCAGGCACCGCAACCTTTGCCGGAGGCTGCTCCGGCGCCCCGCAAGGACACGGTCTACCGCTGGGTGGATGACAAGGGCGTGGTGCATTACGACCAGCAGGCCTCCGCAGGCAGCGAAGCCACCGTCATCGACCAGGGCCGCATACAGTCCCTGAACCAGTATGGCCAGCCGGCAGGAGGTCATGGCACGGCGGTGGCGCAGACCAAGGAAAATGCCGGTTCCGCCGGCAGCAGCGAAAATGGCCAGCCCAGGAAATCCCTGCGTGCCATGGACCGCTTTCCCCAGACCCAGATCGTCAACCCCTGACGCGAGTAAGCCGCCATGCGCATGCTTTCCCTCCTCATTACCCTGGTCATCGTGGCCTGGCTCGTCATGACCCAGCTGGGCGGCAACAAGGCGCCCGCCGAGGCTGCCAGTTACCGCGAGGCCACGGCCAAGGCGGAGGCCGCTGCCGCGCAGGTGGAGTCACAGGCGGCGGCCCAGGCGTCCACGCTGTCCCGTATCCAGGGCCAGGCCAGCCAAGCTGCACAATCCCTGGAGCAGCAAAGCGCCGACGCCGCGCCCTGAGCCGTCTTCCGGGTTCAACCCGCCCGGCCTTTCCTCTATAATCGCGCCCTTCCTTTTTTCAGTCCGGCCGTTCTGGCTGGCCTGAGCCGGGGCCTTTGCCGCCCCCTGTCCCGTCTGAAGGGTGATCTCATGCTTGATATCGTTCAGGAAGCACTCACGTTTGATGATGTCCTCCTGCTGCCGGACTATTCCGAAGTCCTGCCCAAGGATGTGAGCCTGAAAACCCGCCTCACGCGCGGTATTGCCCTGAACATTCCGCTGATGTCTGCTGCGATGGACACCGTGACCGAAGCGCGCATGGCGATTGCGATTGCGCAGGAAGGTGGCATCGGCATCCTGCACAAGAACATGGATATCGCCGCCCAGGCCGCCGAAGTGCGCCGCGTGAAGAAATACGAAGCCGGCATGGTGAAAGACCCCATCACTGTGGGTCCTGATACCACTGTGGGCGCGCTGCTTGAGCTGACACGTGCCAACCGCATTTCCGGTGTGCCGGTGGTGGTGGGCAATGATCTGGTCGGCATCGTCACCAGCCGCGACCTACGTTTTGAAACCAAGCTGGACCAGCCTGTCTCCGCCATCATGACGCCCAAGCAGAGCCTCGTGACCGTGAAAGAAGGCGAGAGCCACGAGCGCATCAAGGAATTGCTGCATCAACACCGCATCGAGAAAGTGCTGGTGGTGGATGACAACTACCAGCTCAAGGGCCTCATCACCGTCAACGACTTCCGCAAGGCCGAGCTTTATCCCAAGGCTGTTAAAGACGGACAGGGCAGTCTGCGCGTAGGCGCTGCCGTGGGTACTGGTCCTGAAACCGAGGCGCGTGCCGAAGCCTTGATCGAAGCCGGTGTGGATGTGCTGGTGGTGGACACCGCCCACGGCCACAGCCGCGGTGTGATCGAGCGCGTGCGCTGGATCAAGAAGCAGTATCCGAATATGCAGGTCATAGGTGGCAATATCGCCACCGGCGATGCCGCGCTTGCGCTGCTGGATGCTGGTGCGGATGCCGTGAAAGTCGGTATCGGCCCGGGTTCGATTTGCACCACGCGTATCGTGGCCGGTATTGGTGTGCCGCAGATTTCTGCCATCGACAATGTGGCGCGTGCCCTCAATAACCAGATTCCCCTGATTGCCGACGGCGGCATACGTTTCTCCGGTGATATCGCCAAGGCGATTGCCGCCGGTGCCAGCGTCATCATGGTGGGTTCGCTACTCGCTGGTACTGAAGAAGCCCCGGGCGAAGTCGAATTGTTCCAGGGCCGTTATTACAAGGCTTATCGCGGCATGGGCTCGCTGGGCGCCATGGGTGGCAATACCGGTTCCGCTGACCGTTATTTCCAGGATGCCGCCGCCGGTGTGGAAAAACTGGTGCCGGAAGGTATCGAAGGTCGCGTGCCCTACAAGGGCCCCATGAGTGGCATCGTGCATCAGCTGGTGGGTGGCCTGCGTTCCTCCATGGGCTATACCGGCTCGGCCGATATCGAAACCATGCGTTCGCGTCCCAAGTTCGTGAAGATCACTTCGGCCGGCATGAAGGAATCGCATGTGCATGATGTGACGATCACGAAGGAAGCGCCCAACTACCGCGTGGGTTGAGTCGTGATTGAACTGTTCCGGCACTACTGGTGGGTGACGGTTCTGATCGCGGCGGGCATTGTG
>JASLCO010000195.1 GCA_030146505.1 Moraxellaceae bacterium | reverse complement strand
ACCGCATGAGCTGGTTCCTGCGCATGGACAACGGCATTCAGCTGGTGGTCGATCAGGTGGACACCATCGAGAAGATGCAGCGTTTCGCCTATCTGTTCGAGCGCCAGCTGAAACCAGATGCGGACAACATCGCCAGCATCGACCTGCGTTATCGCAATGGTGTGGCTGTGGGCTGGAAGGTGCAGAAAAAGATGCGTGCAGGAGTGCCGGCGGCCTGAGTCGGCCGTGGCAGACAGGCAGGGCGGAACGGAGAGGCCTCCGTTCCGGGTGGAAGTGGATTGGACAACAAGAGCCCATGTGGGCAGGTAAGGGCGAGATGGCAAGCGCAACAAACATTCCGATGATCGTGGGCATCGATGTCGGCACTGCGAAAGTGGTGGCGCTGGTGGGCCAGATCAACGCCGAAGGTGCGCTGGAGATTGTCGGTGTCGGCATGAAACCGGCGCGCGGCATGAAAAAGGGCGTGGTCGTGAACATCGACCAGACCGTGCAATCCATACAGGGTGCCGTGGCGGAGGCCGAGCTCATGGCCGACTGCAAGATCCATTCGGCCTATGTCGGCATTTCCGGTGCCCATGTGGGCGGGCGTAATTCGCAGGCCGTGGTGGCGATACGCGAAGGCGAGGTGCAGCAGGGCGATGTGGACCGCGTGGTGGACGCCGCCAAGTCCGGCTCCATTCCCACGGACCAGCGCATCCTGCACATCCTGCCGCAGGAATTCCTCGTCGACGACCAGGCCGATGTGCGCGATCCGCTGGGCATGTCCGGCGTGCGCCTCGAAGGCCATGTGCACCTGGTCACCTGTTCTGTGAATGCCATGCAGAACCTCGAGAAATGCGTGAAGAGCTGCGCCATAGAAATTGACGATGTCATCCTGCAGCAGCTGGCCTCCAGCTATGCCGTGCTGACCGAAGACGAAAAGGAGCATGGCGTCTGTCTGGTGGACATCGGTGGTGGCACCACCGATGTGGCGGTGTTTGCTCATGGCGCCATCCGCCACACCGCGGTGATTCCGGTGGCGGGTGACCAGGTCACCAATGACATCGCCACGGCGCTGTACACGCCAACGCAGGATGCCGACGAGATCAAGACGAAGTACGCCTGCGCCGTGGCGCAGCTGGTGGATCCGGAGCAGACCATCAATGTGCCGGGCATGGGCGACCGCCCGGCGCGCAAGTTGTCGCGCCAGACCCTGGCCGAAGTAGTGGAGCCGCGTTACGACGAGCTTTTTGCGCTGGTGCAGTCCGAAATTGAAAAAAGCGGTTATCAGGGCCGACTGGCGGCCGGCGTGGTGCTCACCGGCGGCTCTTCCAAGATTGAAGGGGCCACGGCACTGGCCGAATCGATTTTCCACATGCCGGTGCGTATCGGCATGCCGCAGTCACTGAAGGTGGGCGGTATGGGCGAAGTGCTGCGCAACCCGATTTATTCCACGGGTGTTGGCTTGTTGCTTTACGGCAAGAAGCAGTGGGAAGAAAACCAGTCTCTGCAGCCCGTGCGCAAAAATGCAGGGCCGGGCATGGGAGATATGTTCAAGAAATTGCGCGGCTGGGTGGAGCGCAATCTCTGAGGCTGTGTTGGCAAAGGGGCGGGGAGCGGAACCCTGCCGGTTGATGAAAAAGAAAGTGGTTTTCTGTTTTTAAAAAAGGAGAGTGAGATGGCAATTTTCGAACTGGCGGACAGCGCCCCGGCGATGGGTGCCGCTGTCATCAAGGTGATAGGCGTGGGCGGTGGCGGTGGCAATGCCGTTGAACACATGGTGACCAGCCAGGTGGAGGGTGTGGATTTCATCTGCGCCAACACCGACATGCAGGCGCTGACCAAGATGCGTGCACGCACGCATCTGCAACTGGGCCAGGGCGTGACGCGTGGCCTGGGTGCCGGCGCCAACCCGGAAGTGGGCCGCCAGGCGGCGGTGGAAGACCGCGAGCTCATCCGTGATGCGCTCACGGGCGCCGACATGGTCTTCATCACCGCCGGCATGGGCGGTGGCACCGGCACCGGTGGTGCGCCGGTGGTGGCCGAAGTGGCCAAGGAAATGGGCATACTCACCGTGGGCGTGGTGACCAAGCCTTTCCTGTTCGAGGGCAAGAAGCGCATGGATATCGCTGAAAGCGGTATCGAAAACCTGTCGCAGTATGTGGATTCGCTCATCACCATCCCCAACCACCGCCTGCAGGCCGTGCTGGGCAAGGTGTCCATGATCGAGGCCTTCCGCGCGGCCAACAACGTGCTGAAGAATGCCGTGCAGGGCATTGCCGACATGATCCTGCAGCCCGGCGTGATCAACGTCGATTTCGCCGACGTGCGCACCGTGATGTCCGAACAGGGCCTGGCCATGATGGGCACCGGCTCCGGCAAGGGCGAGGACCGTGCACGCCTGGCGACCGAAATGGCCATACACAGCCCGTTGCTGGATGACATCCGTCTCGACGGTGCCCGCGGCGTGCTGGTGTCCATTGCGGCCAATGAAGACCTGGGGCTGGATGAATTCACCACGGTGGGTGAAATCGTCAACCAGTTCGCTTCGCCGGAAGCCACGGTGGTGATAGGCACCATTCTCGATCCCGATCTGGGAGACGAACTGCGCGTGACGGTGGTGGCCACCGGCCTGCCCAAGTCGGCGCGTGCTGCGGGTAGCCCGGGCATGAAGCTGGTGTCGCAACCGGTCCCGGCTGCCACGAGCCGCCCTGAAGTGGCTGCTGCCACGGGCACCCACGGCATCACGGCGGACTACGACACGCCGGCCTATCTGCGCAACCAGAAGGTGGCCAATGGTGGCAGCACGGCCCGCCAGGCCGACGTCAACCTGCTGAATATCCCGGCTTTCCTGCGCCGGCAGGCAGACTGACGGCAAGCTGAATGTCCCGGACCGGCCGTCCACTCTCCCGGCCGGTCCGGACTTCTTATGTCTTGCGTGAGAGGTGCGCTCTGTTACCATCGCCCTCCCGCTGTATTGAAATAATTTGTCACATGTTGCGACAACGCACTGTCAAGAACGCCATCCGCGCCAGCGGCATTGGCCTCCATACCGGCGCCAAGATCTATCTCACCCTGAGGCCGGGCCCTGTGGACTCGGGCATCGTCTTCCGCCGTACTGATCTCAACCCGCCTGTCGACCTGCCGGCCCGCGCCCTCATGGTGAAAGACACGGCCATGGCCACCAGCCTGGTGCAGGGCGATGTACGCCTTTCCACGGTGGAGCATCTGATGTCGGCCCTGGCCGGCCTCGGCATAGACAATGCCGTCGTGGAAGTGACTGCCGCTGAAATTCCCATCATGGATGGCTCGGCCGGCCCCTTTGTCTTCCTCATACAGGCCGCCGGCATCATCGAGCAGGACGCCCCCAAGCGCTTTGCCCGCATCAAGCACCGCGTGGAAGTGCGTGACGGCGACAAGATTGCCGCTTTCGAGCCCTACAACGGTTTCAGGCTCTGCTTCACCATCGATTTCGATCATCCGGCCTTTCTGGACGAGCACAAATATGCCGAGGTGGATTTCTCCACCACCTCCTATGTAAAGGAAGTGAGTCGCGCCCGCACCTTCGGCTTCATGCGCGATATCGAATACCTGCGCTCCAAGAATCTCGCCCTGGGCGGCAGCATGGAAAACGCCATCGTGGTCGATGACAACGGGGTGATGAACGAGGAAGGTCTGCGCTACAAGGACGAGTTCGTGCGCCACAAGATGCTGGATGCCATCGGTGATCTCTACCTGCTGGGTTATGGCATCCTGGGCGAATATCAGGGTTACAAGTCCGGCCATGGCCTCAACAACCAGCTCCTGCGTGCCCTTTTGGCGCAGCCGGAGGCCTGGGAAATTGTGTCTTTTAGTGACGAAGCCCGTGCCCC
>JASLCO010000181.1 GCA_030146505.1 Moraxellaceae bacterium | reverse complement strand
TCGCGGCCAAAGCCGCTCCTACGGGGGAAAAGGGCTTTGTATCAGACACCTCAAGCACAAAGGCCACCTTGCGGTGGCCTTTTTTACATTTGACGCAAGGCTCAGGGCGTAGCCGTTTTCTCGGCATAGCGGAAGGAAACATAACCCGAGGTGGTGCCGCTCGTGCCGCCGTAATAACCGGTGACTTGCAGCGTGAAGACCTTCACGCCGGCAGTGGTGTCGCTGCTGGTGTTGGCCTTGCTGCCGTCAGTGGTGATGAGGAAGGTGCGATAAGTCGGGAAAAGCTTGTGCGAGCCGTCCAGATCGTACTCGAACGTGGCGGAGCCGATGCTGTTGCTGCCGGTGAAGACGTTCTTCATGCCGTCGGCCAGCCAGGCGACAGAAGGAATGTCCGCCGTGTCGCCGGGGGCGCGGGTGGCATTCGTCCAGGTTTCCAGGTCAGCCCAGAGATAGTCGAAGGGACTGCCCAAGGTGCCGCCCTTGCTCGTGCTGCCGCTGGCGCTGGTGCCGCTGTTGGTCCACAGGCTGCCGGTGCTGCCGCCGCTCTTGAGCTTGAGGTCCCAGTCCGCGCCGGTGCAATCGGCAACGGCTTGCGTGTCGATGTCGTAGCAGACCGCCGCGCCGGAGGCCGGCAGGTCAACCGCCCACTCAACATCAGTCTGGGTAAAGCTCGTCACACCAACCGGCTGGATGTCGAACCCGAAGGTCCAGGTCTGCTGACTGGTGGCGTCCGCTGGGTCGGCATAGCTGATTTGCTTCAAGTGGAAGCGCGCATAGCTGTTGCTGCCGGCGGAACGGAGCAGCGCGCCGTTTTCAGGGTTGGCTTTGATTTGGTGCTGCACCAGGCCCGCCGCTTCTGCTGCCGTAGTGGTCGGATAGTAGGTGTACCAGCCATAGTTCAGCGCGCTGGGATAAGTGCCGGTGTATGCCGGATTCAGCGGCGAGTTGAAAGCGTCCTTCACCCATTTGCTGGCGGTGGCCGGCAGCGCGAGATCGGTGGCAGTCAGGTCGGGGAGTGTGTCGGTGGAGGCCGTCGCGCCCGTGAAGACGCTCGTGACAGGATTGCCGTCGGTGTCATAGAAACCGGCGGGCGTTTTGGCAAGGAAACCGGCCACTTTGCCGCCCGTGCCGACTTCGCTGCCCTGGTTCAGCTTGACGCTGTAGCGGCTGAAGGCAATCTGCCAGTTGTCGGCGGTGGGGACGTCCACCACGGTGTTGTTGACGAGGTCGTAGTACACCCAGCCGGCGGTGGCGTTCAGGTCGCTGACGGTCTGCACATTGCTGGTCGGCGTAGTGGGTGTCGCAGGCGAGGTCGTCTTGCTGTCGCTGCCGCAAGCGGCCAAGGCCAGCGTCAAGGCCAGCACGGGGCCGGCTTTCATCATCATGTGTTTGTTCATGGGATTCTCTCGTTCAGGGAGTGTTGCCAGGGGTGGAGCTGCTGGTGTTGCCGTCCCAGGCCCACGAGGCGCCCAGGTAAACGTAGCGGCCCGCTATCGGGCCGAAATCGGCGGGGTCGCTGAAATCGCGCTGGGTGCCGAAAATATTGTTGATGCCGAAAAAGGCACTGAAACCGTAAGGGAGTTTCTGGTTGAGGCTGGCATCAAGGACGGTCCACGCCGGCGAGCGTGCATTGCTGGCACTGATGGCCAGTTCATCGCCCTGATAGCGGCCGCGCAGTGACAGCGATGTTTTTTCCAGCAGGCTCCAGTCGATACCGAGACGTGCCATTTGCGCAGGACGCCGCGTGAGTTCCTGCCCGGTATTCATGTCTTCGGTGTGCGTATACGTGTACGAGGCGTTGAATCCCACCGTATCCAGCGCCTGCCAGCGCAGGCCGCTTTCCAGGCCCATCGTGCGGGCATGGGCAATGTTTTCGTAGGTGTAGATGGCGATGCCGCCCACGGTCTGGAAATTGTCGAGATCGGTCTGGATGAGATCGGTGACGTCGTTGTAGAAAAGATTGGCATCGAGCGTGAGGCTCTGGCGCAGGTTCAGCGTGATGCCGAGCTGGTAGCTGTCGGACGACTCGGGCGTGAGGTCCGGATTGCCCTGCACCTTGTAGCCCAGCGACGAATGATCAAAAAGGTAATAGCGTTCCTTCAGGTTGGGCACGCGATAACCGCGGCCCGCACTCAGGCGCAGCGCACCGTTCCAGCCGGCTTCCTGCAGGAAGGTCCAGCGCAGGCTGATCTTGGGCGCGGTGTGCCCGCCGAAATCGGAATCATCCTGATAACGCACGCCGAGCAGCAGTTCGAGATTGTCGCGCAGGAAAATGTCGTCCTGCGCAAAGATTTCCTTGCTGGTGCGCTCGACACCATCGGGGCCGGTGAATTCCGAGACACCGTTCAGCGTCTGCGTCAGGTCTTCGCGATGCCAGTCGAGCCCGAGCTGCCAGAGCTGGTTCGCCCACGAGGGCAGATCAAGCTGCGCCGTCGCATGATCTGTTGTCTGTGCAGCCGAGCGCACATCGTAGCCGGCAGTGCCCAGGTTGTTTTCTTTCCAGGAATCACTGTCGTAGGTTTCGCGCAGCGCCTTGAGCTGCACTTTGGTGCCGCCTTCGAAGGCCGTGGCGATGCCGGCAATGAAGCGGTCGCGCGTGATCTCTTCGTTTTTCAGCGGAAGAATGGTGTTGGGCGGGAAATATTCGACGGGCAGACGCTGCTCATCGTCTTCGGTGTAACGGCTGGCTTCGAGCCATGCCTCGACAACATCGGAAGGAAAAAACGAGAAACGCGTGCCGTACTGTTCACGGCGCGCAGCATCGCCCTGCCGTTCCCAGGCCGAGGGATCGGCAGCAAAACCCTTGTCGTCACGCACGTCGGCGACCAGGCGCACACGCACACGCTCGCTGCCACCTTCCAGGCTGGCCTGGCCATG
The DNA here is from genome assembly GCA_030146505.1 of Moraxellaceae bacterium. Taxonomy (GTDB): domain Bacteria; phylum Pseudomonadota; class Gammaproteobacteria; order Pseudomonadales; family Moraxellaceae; genus UBA2031. The sequence goes on along the minus strand of JASLCO010000181.1, from coordinate 2,737 downwards.
ACTGGCACCGATATCGTCGGCCTTGCCCGATGCATTCTGGTCGCCATAGCTGCCGGCGTCCGCTGTCACGCGACCGGAAAATCCGGGACGGATGCGGCGCGTGATGACATTGATCACGCCGCCCATGGCGGCACTGCCGTATTGCGCCGACGAGGCGCCTTTGACGACCTCGATGCGCTCGACTTCCGTGAGGGCGTACTGGCTGAGGTCCACCGTGGAGCCCGTACTGGCCGCCAGCGGCAGGCCATCGATCAGGACCAGCACCTGGTCACTGCTCAGGCCCTGCAGGGAAAGCTCATAGCCGGACTTGCCGTGGATTTCCCGCAGTTGCAGGCCGGGCACGTTTTCCAGCGCTTCCTTGAGCGAGCGGGCATGGGTGCGCTCGATTTCCTGGGCGGTCACCACCTCGGTACGGACCGGCGTCTCGATCATCTCGCGCTCGGTGCGGGTGCCCGTCACCACGACCTCGCCCAGCGACTCCGGCACCTCTGTCAACGGCGTCGCCAGCAGGGGGGATGAGGCAAAAGCAGCCAGCAGGAAGACCACTCCACAAGGCCGGAGATGATCGGAGGCAAGAGAAAAAACAGGCATGATGAACGGGCGTGCGGCAACAAATTTATGTAAACGATAATTATTATCATTAGTAATAGCAATTAAATAATGGGAACTTTTGGGATAGACTCAGGTCTGCCGCCGGGCCTGTCCGCCAGGGAGGAGCGGCAAATCCTTTTCAACTCCCTGTTATTTCTCGATATTTTCGGGAACTGGAGCAAACGATGTTGCGTACCGGCCTCTTGGCTGCCCTCCCCCTCGTTCTGGCGGCATGCACGTCAGTTCCAAAATCTGCACAGACACCGGCAAGCCCCGCACCGGCCCAGGACCGTCAGGCCATCCTGGCCATGGCCGGTGACTATGCCGTGAAGTTCGAATTCCAGGAAACCCTGGTCCTCAAGCCCGGCTACACCCCGCACAAGCCTCATGTCTCCGACGCCCACGAGTTCGTGCAGGTGCTGGAAGACAGCCCGCGCCGCATCGTGCTGCAGCACATCCTGGTGGACGACACGGGCCGCGTGACCAAGCACTGGCGCCAGGACTGGGAGTTCGAGCAGACCCGCTTCTGGTCCTATGCCGGCGACTACAGCTGGCAGCGGCGCGATGTCAGCCCGGAGACTGCTCACGGCCGGTGGGTGCAGACGGTCTGGCAGGTGGACGACAGCCCGCGCTACGCCGGCATCGGCCGCTGGGAGCATGACAACGGTGTCTCGCGCTGGACCTCGGACAGCACCTGGCGACCGCTGCCGCGTCGCGAACATACCGAGCGCAGTGATTACGATGTGCTGGTCACCACCAATCGCCAGACCATCACGCCAACCGGCTGGGCCCACGAGCAGGACAGCTACAAGCTGGATCGCAACGGCAAGCAGATCCTCGTGTTCGAGCGCGGCAACAACACCTACACGCGCAGCACGGATTTCGACTTCAAGGCAGGTCGCGACTACTGGGCAAAGACCGCACCTTACTGGGAGGCCGTTCGTGCGGTATGGGCCAGCGAATTTGCGCAGCACAGCACGCTGGCCCTGCTGCAGCCCAAAAACGAAGACGATGCCGGTGACTCCCACTTCATGGCCGTGATGAAGCAGGCCAATGACCTGAAGATGAGCAGCAAATCGCTGGCCGAACGTGAAGCCGCCGTACGCGAGACCCTGACGCCCTACCTGATTGAGGACGGCAAGGCACCGGCCGCCAAAAAAGCAGTGGCCGTCGTTCCCTGAGGCACGGTCGCATTTCCCTGCCAGAGCATTTCGCTACCAGAGAAGGGCGACAGATGTCGCCCTTTTTCATGCGCGGCAATCCCTTATCTGCCCGCCCCCATCGGGCGACGGCTCTGGTCAGGACAGGAACGCAATGTCAGCATTCACGCATCCGCCACCGCCCGGGCTATGCATGCTTTACCGCCTTGCCGCCAACGCCGTCATGTTCCTGCACTATGCCTTCATGGTGTTCGCCCTTTTCGGCGGCTTCCTGCTCTGGTGGTGGCCGGGCATCCTCTGGGCGCATCTACTCGTTCTCGCCTGGGCAGTCGGCATTTCCACCATCGGCTGGACCTGTCCGCTCACGCCGCTGGAAAACCGCCTGCGCGCCGCAGGCGGCGGCGATACCTATGAAGGCGGCTTCATCGAGCACTACATCACCGCCCGCTTCTACCCCGACGGCCTGCCCCGCCATGTACTCATGCTCATGGGAGGGATGGTGCTGGCCCTCAGCCTGCTGGCTTACGGCATGTGGCTTTTGCGTTGAGGACAGCCCGCCTCTTTTGATGGTCTCCACCCGCGGGCTTTCTCTCCGTCATCATGGCAACGGAAAAAGAAAGCCAGGAAGTCATTCCTGCATGGGGGGAGCCCTGTCCCTGACAAATGATTTCCATTTCCAGGAACCCGGTTTCGTCAGTGCGAAAGCACCCGCTCAATGCGGCGGTCCGGCACCAGCCACATCAGTGCCACCAGCACATAGATGCCCTGCGCGAGTGCCGGTACGAAAAAGGCGGAGGCAATGCCGACGGCATAAAGCACCATGGAGGCTTTTCCCTTCCAGTCCTGCCCCAGCGCGCGCTTGAGTTCGGAGCCCTCGCCGTCAACGGCAATGATGGCGTACTGCAGGATGAAATACGCCGTTGCCGCCATGAGCAGCACCACGCCATAGACCACGGTCGGGCTGGAGGAGAAATGGTTTTCTCCCA
>JASLCO010000170.1 GCA_030146505.1 Moraxellaceae bacterium | reverse complement strand
CGTAGGAGCGGCTTCAGCCGCGAACCGGTTATTTTCAAAAGGTAATGGTTCGCGGCTGAAGCTGCTCCTACGGTTTTTAGTGCGGAGTCAGGCGTCGCCTCCTTCCGCCAAAGGCGGCGGGCCTATCTTTTCCCACCACTGGTTGACGATGGCGCAGTAAAGCTCGGCGGTACGCTTGGTGTCATAAATGGCTGAGTGGGCTTCGCGGTTGTCGAAGGGAATGCCGGCAGCCGCGCAGGCGCGGGCCAGTACGGTCTGGCCGTAGGCGAGACCGGCCAGGGTGACGGTGTCGAAGACCGAGAAAGGATGGAAGGGCGAGGCATTCTTGAGATTGCAGCGCGCGATGGCGGCATTGAGAAAGCCGAGATCGAAATGCGCGTTATGGCCAACCAGTACGCTGCGTTTGCAGCCGGCCGCCTTCTGCGCTTTTTTCACGCCATCAAAAATGCGACGCAGGGCCACGCCTTCTTCCTCGCTGGGACGCAGCGGATGGAAGGGGTCTATGCCGGTGAATTCCAGGGCCGCTTTTTCGATATTGGCACCGGGGAAGGGCGCCACATGGGCATGAAAGCTTTCATCCGGATGCAGCAGGCCGTTTTCATCCTGACGCAGGGTGACGGCCGCAATTTCCAGCAGGGCATCGCCGGCGGCATTGAAGCCACCGGTCTCGACATCGACGATGACGGGAAAGAAGCCGCGGAAGCGTTCGCTGATAGGCAGGACTGTGCTCATTTCACCCGCCAGGCAATATCGGCACCAGCCCGTATGGGCACGACCACGCTTTCGCCAAAGGCATAGCTTTCCGGTACGGCCCAGGCTTCTTTTACCAGCGTGATGGTATCGGTATTGCGCGGCAGGCCGTAGAAATCGGGGCCATGCAGGCTGGCAAAACCTTCCAGCCTGTCGAGTGCGTCTGCCTCTTCAAAGGCTTCGGCATACAGCTCGATGGCCGCGTGGGCCGTGTAGGAGCCGGCACAACCACAGGCATTTTCCTTGGCGCCCTTGGCATGGGGCGCGGAATCGGTGCCCAGGAAGAATTTCGGAGAGCCCGAAGTGGCTGCCTTGAGCAATGCTTCCTGATGGGGGCGGCGTTTCAGGATGGGCAGGCAGAAATAATGTGGGCGTATGCCGCCCACCAGCATGTGGTTGCGGTTGAAAAGCAGGTGATGCGCCGTGATGGTGGCCCCCACGCTGGCGGGTGCCGCTTTTACAAATTCCGCGGCATCGTTCGTGGTGATGTGTTCCAGCACGATGCGCAGCTCGGGAATGGTTTCCACCAGTGGCGCGAGTATGGTGTCGAGAAAGACTTTTTCGCGGTCGAAAATGTCCACATCACCATGGGTGACTTCGCCGTGTATGAGCAGGGGCAGGCCGACCTCGGCCATTTTCTCCAGCACGGCCCGCACTTTTTCCACCGAGGTCACGCCGGAGTCGGAATTGGTGGTGGCGCCGGCCGGATACAGTTTCACCGCCTGCACAAAGCCGGAGGCCCTGGCCTTCACGATTTCATCGGGGCTGGTCTTGTCTGTGAGATAGAGCACCATCAGGGGCTCGAAAGCGGAACCGGCCGGGCGTGCGGCGAGTATGCGTTCGCGGTAGGCACCGGCTTCAGCAGTGGTGCGCGCAGGTGGCACCAGATTGGGCATGACGATGGCGCGGCCGAAATAGCGGGCCATGGCAGGTACGGTGTGGGCGAGGGCGGCGCCATCGCGCAGATGCACATGCCAGTCGTCCGGGCGGGTGATGGTCAATGTGGCGGACATGGCCTCTCCTGATACTGCTGCCGGGGCGGGGGGCACAGATGCTACTGGATAGCGGGATGGCATGCACCGGCAACAGGGCCGGTGCGGCGGGCCGGATGGCCTGGAGCCATTGGTCGGAACGGCATTGTCGCTGCCTGTCGGCGCTGGCAAATTCGCCGCCTTCAACAGCATGCGCTTGCAGTCTTCGGGAGCCACCGGTCCGGTGCCTCCTGCTTCAGCTTTTCATGGCAAGGATACAGTCGGGGTTACCGGACTGGGCCGGGGTTGTGTGTGGATACACCTTTTTCTTCGCAGGAAGTGATTGAAAACGAGTTGCGTGAAATCCAGGGCTTGCTGGATGGCCGTCGCCGCCTGCGTTTTTCCCGGTCGCTGGAAGCCATGTTCCTGGAGCAGGTCAAGCAGCGCACGCTGGCCATCCTCCGTGACGGCTGGTGGACCATCCTCCTGTTTTACCTCGTGGTGGGCGTGGCCACCTATGTTGAGGTGAGGCTGCTGTCCTATCCGCTGTTCCTCGCGGGCAACCTCAAGGTCTGGTGGGCCGCCGTGCTCTCGGACGGGGCCGCCATCCTCTTCCTCATCCTGTTGCCGCAAATCCCGCTGATGGTCACCAATTTCTGGGCCAGCCTCAGCCTGATCGCCACCTGGGCCATCACCGCCATCATCATCGCCACCTCGGCCTTTCCCGACCCTTACTTCAACCAGCATTCCAGCTATGTGGTCATCTTCATCATCCTGCTGATCTACGGCATCGGTGGCATGCGCCTGCTGCCGGCGACGGCTGCGGCCATGGCGGCAGCCGTCATGGGCGGAACGGTGATCTGGTTCTTCGACCTCTGGCTGGACTGGGGCCTGTTTGCCCAGTACGTGCTGCTGGCCAATCTGGTGGGCATGCTGCTTTGCCATCTGCTGGAGCAGCGAGACCGCCGCATGTTCCTGCAGGCCCGTCTGCTGGAACTGGAAAAGGGCAAGCTGGACAGCCTGAGCCGGGAACTGTCACGCCTCTCGCGTGAGGATGTGCTTACTGGCCTGGCCAATCGCCGGCATTTCAACGAGGTCTTCCAGCTGGAGTGGGACCGCGCCCGCCGCGAGCAGCAGATGATTTCCCTCATCTTCGTGGACATAGACCACTTCAAGCCCTTCAACGACAACCATGGCCATCTCGAAGGCGACCGCGTCCTGTCCCAGGTCGGCCGTGCCCTGCGCGAGACCCTGCGCCGGCCTGGCGACCTTGCCGCCCGCTATGGCGGCGAGGAGTTCGTGCTGCTCTTGCCGGGAACACCGTCGGCCGGTGCCATGGAGGTGGCGGCGCAGGTACGCGAGGCCGTGGAGGCCTTGCGCATTCCCCATCAGGCTTCCAGTGTGGCGTCCCATGTCACGGCCAGCGTGGGCGTGGCCACGCTCTGCCCGGAACCCGGCCTGCGCAGTGCGCAGCTGCTTGCCCAGGCCGACGAGGCCGTCTATGCCGCCAAGGCAGCAGGGCGCAACTGCATCAGGGTGGCGGTTCAGCCGGCCTGAGTCATCCTTGCCTTGCACGCCAGTTAAAGTCGCTTTGTAAAAGGCTTTTGCATCCCTCCAAGAAATGTCCTGCGACCAGGCGGTCGACAATTCCCCGTTTTTCACCGCATGGATACCTGCCGATGACGCATCCGGAAATGCATCTTCCCTATCATGCAGAGGAAGCCCTGATACGGGATGAGCTTGCCCGCCTGAGCCACCCGCTGGCGCTGGCGGGAACGTTTCCACCGGTGCTGGAGCAGTCGTTCCGGGACTGGCTGGACAAGCGCATGCGTAATTTGCTGGCGCAGTACCTGTGGAAGCTGGTGCTGCTCTTTGCGGTGCTGGTTGTGATCAACCTGATCAGGATCAGCCATTCCACACCGGAGCCATGGCGCAGCCTTGATCTGCGCGTCTGCATGATCAAGGAGCCCTTGCTGTGTGTGGTCATGGGGCTCTTGGCCTTCTTCGTGCGCCAGGACATGGATGCTGCGCGCTCACGCTGGGCCATGGGGCTGGTGAGTGTCCTGTTGCTGGTGGTGCTGTCAGTGAGCATGCAGGCCTATAGCGATCCCTCGATCCGTCTCATGGGCATGATCAATCTCTGGATTTGTGCAACGGTCGTTTTTTCTACCGGACTGCAATTGCCCGCAGCCTGTCTTGTCATTGCCCTGCTGACGCTGGTCTCCAGCCTGGGGTTTGCTGTCTTGTTGGGATTGCAGGACAGAATGCTGGCGTTTGCCATCGAGTTTTCCATTGTCGTTGCCTTCCTGCTGGGGTTTTCCTGCGTGATGACGGGTGTCCACCGCCAGGTCTTCCTGCAGGCCACCTTGTTGTTGAAAGACAAGCAGCGTCTGGCAGAGTTGTCCGAGCAACTGTCCGAGCTGTCCTTGAAGGACGGGCTTACCGGTGTTGCCAACCGACGCCGCTTTGACGACTTGCTGGAGCGTGAGTGGGCCCGGTTGCAGCGTCATGGTGGTTCGCTGGCGCTACTCTTCATCGATGCAGACAATTTCAAGGCATACAACGACCATTACGGTCATCAGGCGGGTGATGACTGCCTGCGTGCCCTGGCCTTTGTGCTGGTGGATGCAGCCCGCCGTCAGGGTGATCTGGTGGCGCGTTATGGTGGTGAGGAGTTTGTACTGCTGCTGCCGGATACGGATGTCATTGGCGCCATGGAGGCGGCTGGCCGTATCCGGACCTTCCTGGCCCAGGCCGCTTTGCCGCATGCGCTTGTTCCATCCGGGCATGTGACGGTCAGCATCGGTGTGGCGGCCCTGTCATCCGGCCAAGGGAGTCCGGCTGAGTTGGTGGCGGCAGCCGACCGTGCCCTGTACCGTGCCAAACAGAACGGTCGTGACAGGATGGAGGTCGAATCCTGAGTCATCCGGGCGCTGTCCCGCCCATGGATACTTCACCGCCGGGCCATTACAATCCGCCCCCGCTTTCCCCCTTATCTGCCCACTCCGCGAGATTCCCCATGTCCGGCATCAAGAAAGTCGTGCTTGCCTATTCCGGCGGCCTCGATACCTCGGTCATCGTCAAATGGCTGCAGGACCACTACCAGTGCGAGATCGTCACCTTCACGGCGGACCTCGGCCAGGGCGAGGAAGTGGAGCCGGCCCGCGCCAAGGCGCAGGCCATGGGCGTCAAGGAAATCTTCATCGAAGACCTGCGCGAAGAATTCGTGCGTGATTTCGTCTTTCCCATGTTCCGCGCCAACACGATCTACGAAGGCGAATACCTGCTGGGCACCTCGATTGCGCGCCCGCTGATTGCCAAGCGTCTTATCGAAATTGCCAACGACACCGGTGCTGATGCCATTTCCCATGGCGCTACCGGCAAAGGCAATGACCAGGTGCGTTTCGAGCTCGGTGCTTATGCGTTGAAGCCCGGCGTGAAAGTGATCGCGCCCTGGCGCGAATGGGACCTCACCTCGCGCGAAACGCTGATGGCCTATGCCAAAGAGCGCAACATCCCCATCGATTTCAACAAGGCCGGCAAGAAGTCGCCGTATTCCATGGATGCCAACCTGCTGCACATCTCCTATGAGGGCGGTGTGCTGGAAGACACCTGGACCGAGCACGAAGAAGACATGTGGCGCTGGACCGTGAGCCCGGAAAAAGCTCCCGATGTGCCGACCTATATCGAACTCACTTATGAAAAGGGCGACATCGTTGCCATCAATGGCGAGCGTATGAGCCCGGCCACCGTGCTGGCCACGCTGAACAAGATTGGCGGTGAAAACGGTATCGGTCGTCTCGACCTCGTGGAAAACCGCTATGTCGGCATGAAGTCGCGCGGCTGCTACGAAACCCCGGGTGGCACCATCATGATGAAGGGCCACCGCGCCATTGAATCCATCACGCTGGATCGCGAAGTCGCGCACCTGAAAGATGAATTGATGCCGCGTTACGCCAGCCTGATCTACAACGGCTACTGGTGGAGCCCCGAGCGCCAGATGCTGCAGACCATGATCGACGCTTCGCAGGAAAACGTGAACGGCATCGTGCGTCTCAAGCTCTACAAGGGCAATGTGATCGTCACCGGCCGCAAGTCCGACAGTTCACTCTTCGATACGCGCATCTCCACTTTCGAAGACGACGGCGGCGCCTACAACCAGAAGGATGCCGAGGGCTTCATCAAGCTCAATGCCCTGCGCATGCGCATTGCCGCGAATAATGGCCGCAAGCTGCTGAAGTAAGGCGAAGCGAGGCTGGAGAACAAAAGGGCGGAT
>JASLCO010000100.1 GCA_030146505.1 Moraxellaceae bacterium | reverse complement strand
GGTGGCAGGCAAGGGCTGCCACCGGAGAATCACATGCCCAAAGCCCTACTGTCCCTGTTCATCACTGCCCTGCTCGGTCTTGCCGCCATCGCCCAGGCCGAGGAAATTCCCGGCGCCCGCTGGTACCGCTACTACGACGACAACAACCGCCCCAATGTCACCGACAGCCTCACCGCCGAACATATTTCCCGGGGCTACGATGCGCTGAGCAGCAGCATGCAGCTCATCAAGCACGTCCCCGCCCAACGCGCCCTGACTCCGGCCGAACAGGCGGCGATCAAGGCCAAGCATGAAGCCGAACTGCAGCAGGTGCGTGACGACAAACAACTGCTGCGTCTTTATTCCTCGCCGGCAGACGCCGAGCATGCACGCGACCGCCAGGTTGATGCGCTGCAGCTGCGCATAGACTTCAGCACCAATTCGCTGGCCGGGCTGCGCCAGCGCCGCACGGCCGAAGCCCAGAAAGCCGCCGCCTTCGAGCGCACCGGCAAGCCCGTGTCCAAGGACCTCAAGGCCAGCATCGCCAATTACGACAAGCAGATTCAGGGCGCCCAGGCTGAAATCGCCCAGCGCAAGGCCGAGCAGGACAAGGTACGCAGTGATTTCAATCCCGTCATCGAGCGCCTGGTCACCCTCACCGGCAAGCCGGCCAGCACACCGACTACCGCACCGGCAGCAACGGTGCCAGCCGCCACGCATTGAGCCTGCGCTCTTGCGGCAGCATGCGTACAAAAGAACGTGCGTAAAAAAAGCCGGCATCAGCCGGCTTTTTTTTCGGGATTTATATACATGACTCCCTTGCTCTTTTAAGTCGTCGTTCCGGCGCAGGCCGGAACCCATGATGCGGTGAGAAAATCACTCCGTATGGATCCCGGCCTGCGCCGGGATGACGAAAACACGTACAAGGGAGTCAATCCACAAAATCCCCTCAGGCTTTCTGCTTGCCCGGCAAGGCCGCTTCCTTCTGCTTCTTTTCCACGGGTGGTGCGACCGGGGGCAAGGCGCCTCCCGTGCGGGGCGCGAAGACAGCGGCAGCCTTGAGCAGGTTGACGGCTTCAGCCATCTGGAAATCGCGTTCGATCAGCGGCTTTTCTTCGGGCTTGCGAGTGTCCTTGCCGGACGACGCGTTGCCATCGGCAGGATTGTCATTGTCCAGGCGTCCTTGCAGGTCGGCTTCATGGAAAATGTCGCCCGCCTCCTGCAGGCTCACCTTGGCCGGCCGCGCTTCGATGTCCGGCTTGATGCCCTCGGCCTGGATGGAACGTCCGCTGGGCGTGTAGTAGCGCGCCGTGGTGAGCTTGATGCCCTTGCCTGCCGTCAGCGGCAGCACGGTCTGCACCGAGCCCTTGCCAAAAGTGGTGGTGCCCAGCACCAGCGCACGATGATTGTCCTGCAGGGCGCCGGCCACAATTTCAGAGGCAGATGCCGTGCCGCCATTCACCAGCACCACCACCGGCACACCGGGCAAAAGATCGCCGGGCGTAGCCATGAATTTCTGCTCGGTCCCGGCATCGCGGCCACGCGTGGAAACAATCACGCCGCTTTCCAGGAAAAGATCGCTGACAGCAATGGCGCCATCCAGCACTCCACCGGGATTGTTGCGCAAATCCAGCACGAGTCCGGTCACGGGCTGCTTGTCGTCCGCCTTCAGCTTTTCGATTTCACGCTTGAGGTCACGACCGGTATGCGTCTGGAACTGGCTGATGCGCAGCGCCACGATGCCACCATCGAGCACACGGCTCTTCACGCTGCTGATTTCTATGCGCGCGCGCACCACTTCCAGATCGCGCGGTTCTTCGCCCTTGGTGAACACGGTGAGCTTGAGCTTGGTGCCGGCCTTGCCGCGCATCATGGCGATGGCATCGGCCAGTGACACGCCCTGCACGGATTTGCCGTCGATCTTGATGATGTAGTCACCCGTCTTGATGCCGGCCTTGGCGGCCGGCGTGTCATCAATGGGCGACACCACACGCAGCACACCGTCTTCAAGGCCGACATCAAGGCCGATGCCGTCGAATTCGCCCGTGGTCGAGGTCTGCAGTTCTTCGTAATCCTTCTTGTCCAGATACGCCGAATGCGGATCCAGCGAAGTGAGCATGCCGCGGATGGCATTTTCAAACAGGGTGCGGTCGTCCACCGGCTCCACATAGGAAGCGCGTATGCGTTCAAACACTTCCACGAAGATGCGCAGGTCATCCAGGGGCAACTGCGCATTTCCCCTGGACAGGGCCTGCGTGGCCGGGGAAACCAGCAGCCCGTCGCTGGCCGGACTGGCGGCCGGGGCCGGCACGGGAGAAGGTGCCACCGGCACGGCCGGCGCCCCTGTCTCCGCCGCCCACACCGGGGAAGCCACGAGGCCCAGCACCACCATCCACTGATTCAGACGCATACGCTTTTTCTCCACTCGGGGTCCGCCAGCATAGAGCGCCGGCAACTGGGCGCAAAGGCCCGCCCGGACATTCAGCTGCCAGCGCTTACTGGTAGGCACACCACTCCGCCGGATCGGCCGGTTTGCCACGCACGCGGATTTCAAAATAAAGGCCGTCGATGTCATTGCCGCCGCTGTCGCCCACCGTGGCAATGACCTCATTGCCGGCCACGTCGTCACCCGCTTTCTTTTGCAGGCTCTGGTTTTGTCCGTACAGGGACATGAGGCCGCGGCCATGATCCACAATGACGAGAAAACCGTAGCCGCGCAGGTAATCGGCAAAGGCGACGCGACCCGGGCGTATGGCACGCACTGCCGTACCGGCGGGCGCGGCAATCACGATGCCGTTCCAGCGCAAGCCGCCTGCACGCGCACTGCCGAACGATGAACGCACGCCACCGGCCACCGGCAAGGGACAGCGGCCCTTGTACGGTTGCACCTTGAAATCGGGCTGCACGGGCTCAGGCCGGGGCTCGGTTTTCTGCGCTTCTTCGGATTTCGCCGTGGACGGTTTCGTGGCCGACGATCTGGCAGCAGCCTGGGCAGCGGCGCGCGCCTGCTCCTGGCGCCGGCGTTCGGCCTCGCGCTGCTCGCGCTCCGCCGCCTCCCGCGCCAGGCGCTCCATCACGGCCTGCAAGGCCTGCTGGTCGCGGCGCAGTTTCTGCAGTTTTTCATCATCGCTGTCGAGTTGTGCATTGAGCACACGTATGGCCTGCGTGCGCTGCTGCTGGGCCGACGCCAGGCGGACCTGCTTTTGCTGCAGGTCATTGCGCAGGCCACGCAGGCGCTGCACGTTTTCTTCTTCTTCGGCAGCAATCTCGTCGAGACGGGCAAGCGTGAGGTTCAGCGCCTGCACGCGCCCGGCCCGCGCCTTCTGCATATAACCGTAATACTTCATCAGGCGCGCCAGAGTCTGCGGATCCTGCTGGTTGAGCAGCAATTTGTAGTAATCCTGTCCGCCCTGCCGTTGCGCCATCTGCAGGTCGGCGCGTATATGGTTCACCAGCCTGTCGCGGTCCTGCCCGCGCGCGGTTTTCTCCGCCTGCAACTGCTGCAGCTTCTGCTCGCGGCTGCCCACATCCTTCTGCACGGCACCCATGCTGCCCCGGAGCTCACCGATCTCCTGCTCGGCGGCACGCACTTCGGCTTCTTTCTGTTCGCGCTGTTCGCGGGTGAGCTTGATACGCTGCTCGGCAGAACGGATCTGCGCCTGCACGCGATCCAGATCACTCTGGGCATTGCGGCTGTTGCCGGCCCTGGAAGGGCCCGTCTTTTTTGCCGACGCCGTTTTTTTCCTGGTGGCTGTTTTCTTTGCGGACTTGGCTGCCGTGGCCGGCTTGGCAGCTGCCTTGCGGGTTTCCGCCTGCGCCGGCGCGGCCAGCAAAATGCTGGCGGCCAGCGCAAAAAGCATCACCGCGCGTCCCTTGCGGAACAGCGCGGTGAGCCAATACCAGGGGTTGCCTGCAAGCGCGATCACGAATCAGGAAATCTCGGCCAGCACACGGCCTGACATTTCCGCCGGCACAGGAATATCCATGAGCCTGAGCATGGTGGGGGCGACATCGGCCAGCACGCCGCCATCCAGCAGCGTCACCTTGCGCGAGCCCACGTAGATGAAAGGCACGGGATCGGTGGTATGCGCGGTGAGCGCCTGCTGTGAATCTTCGTCGAACATTTTTTCCACATTGCCATGATCAGCCGTCACCAGCATCTGGCCATCCACCTTGCGCACCACCGCTTCCACGCGGCCGAGGCAGACATCCAGTGCCTCAACCGCCTTCACGGCAGCGGCGAAAATGCCGGTGTGGCCCACCTGGTCGCCATTGGCGTAATTACAGATCACGGCATCGTACTTGCCGCTTTCTATGGCCTCGACCAGTTTGTCCGTCACCTCGAAAGCCGACATTTCCGGCTTGAGGTCGAACGTGGCCACCTTGGGTGAAGGCACCAGGATGCGGTCTTCACCGACAAAGGGCTCTTCGCGCCCGCCATTGAAGAAGAAGGTGACGTGCGCATATTTTTCCGTTTCGGCAATGCGCAGCTGGGTCTTGCCCAGCCCGGCGAGATATTCGCCGAAGACATTGTCCAGCGACTGCGGCGCATAGGCCACGGGTGCAGGAATGTCCGCCGCATATTCGGTGAGCTGCACATAGGCAGAAATTTTCGGCACCGTGCCGAGATCGAATTTGTCGAAGCCCGGCACGACGAAAGGACGCGTGATCTGGCGTGCGCGGTCGGCGCGGAAATTCATGAAGACAATGCTGTCGCCGTCCTGTACGAAGGCCGGTTCGCCAATGAGGGTGGGCTTCACGAACTCGTCGTTTTCATCGCGGGCATAGGCGGCCGCCAGGCCTTCCTGCGCCGTTGCAGCGGCATATTCCGCCTTGCCGTGCGCCAGCAGTTCCCAGGCCTGTGCCACGCGGCTCCAGTTGTTGTCGCGATCCATGGCGAAATAACGCCCGCACAGCGAGGCAATGCGGCCATGGCCCACGCGCGCAAGCGCCGCTTCCATATTGGCGATATAGCCCTCGGCCGAACGCGGCGCGGTGTCGCGGCCGTCCAGGAAGGCATGCACATAGATTTTCGTGGCGCCGCGCTCGGCCGCCATCTTCACCATGGCATGCATGTGCTCTTCATGGCTGTGCACACCGCCATCGGACAGCAGCCCGAAAATGTGCACGGCCTTTTCTTTCTGCACGGCTGCATCCACCGCCTTCGCCAGCTCGGGATTGTGGAAGAAGTCGCCATCGGCAATGGCCTTGGAAATGCGGGTCAGGTCCTGGTAGACCACGCGCCCGGCCCCCAGATTGGTATGCCCCACTTCGGAATTGCCCATCTGGCCCACCGGCAGGCCGACATCCATGCCCGAGCCGGACACCAGCGTATGCGGGCACTCCTTCCAGAGCCGGTTGAAATTGGGCACATGGGCGTGGGCGATGGCGTTGTAGCGGGTCTCTTCGGAATGGCCCCAGCCATCCAGGATGATGAGGACAACAGGCTTGCGGGTAGCGGTCATGATGATGGGCAGCGGCAGGAATCAAGGCCCGGATTCTAGCAAGGGCCTGCTCATCAAATCGACCGGGTTTTGGCAACCCGAAGCGCAGTTGCCGCCACCTGCCCGGCCGATGGGCGCGCAGACGCGCCATGCCAGCGCTGCATTGTCACGAGGATTCAAGCGGGACAACGCATTGCCGGACATGCTTGCGAGGAGCGAGAAGCGAGAAGCGGCAAGGCGTTCCCCTCAACGCGGATCAGGCCGCGGGAGGAACGGTCTCCCGGAAGGAAGGTCGTGCTGACAAGGCCGCTTCCAGGCGACGCAAGGCAGCATGCGCGCCGCGCCATTCCAGTTCCGGGAAACGCAGGTCCAGATAACCCAGCACGCAGCCCACGGCGATATCGGCCAGCGTGAAAGCCTCGCCTGCGCACCAGGCACCCGCCATGGAGGTTTCCATGGCGGCCAGGCCGTTTTCTATCTTGCGTATCTGGCGGGTGATCCACTCTTCGCTTTGCTGTGCCGGCGGCCGCTTGCGCTCCAGGAAAATGGCGGCGGCCGCGTCACTCACGCCGTCGGCCAGTGCTTCCCATTTCTTCACGGCGATGCGTGCGCCGGCTTCCACCGGGATGAACAGGGGCCAGGGCTTGAACTCTTCCAGGTACTCCACGATCACGCGGGAATCGTAGAGGGTTTCACCCCCCTCCAGCACCAGCACGGGAATCTTGCCCAGCGGATTGAACTTGGGCACGTCGGTGTCGGCATTCCAGGGAATATCGACGATGAATTCGAAAGGAATGTTCTTTTCCGCCAGCACGATGCGCACCTTGCGCGCAAACGGGCTGGTGGGCGATGCGATCAGCTTCATGCGTCTTTCTCCTCGCTTTCGCTGCCGTCGGTCTCTACGACAGCATCGTCCTCAATGTCACCGCCATCGAATTTTTCCAGTGGCAGGGCCTTCTTGGTTTTTGCTCCCAGCGCCCGCAGGCTGTCCACCTTGCCGAGCAGGCCGCCACGGCCGGAAAGGCTGCTGCGTGTCTTTTCATAAAGTTCCTGGCTGCGGCTGATGGCGCGCCCCAGCTCTTCCAGGTGCGCAAGCAGCACGGCAAATTTGTCGTGCAGCAAACCCGCCTCCTTGGCGATCTTGTCAGCATTGCGGCTTTGCCGTTCGTAGCGCCAGATGGATTCCACGGTGCGCAGCGTGGCCAGCAGGGTCGTCGGGCTGACGATGATGATTTTCTTTTCAAACGCCTCGCGGAAAAGCGCGGGGTCATGCTCCACGGCCAGCATGAAGGCCGCTTCCACCGGCATGAAAAGGAAGACGAAATCCAGGGTGCGCAACTCCGGCAGGTCTTCGTAGCGCTTTTCGCTCAAAGCCTTGATGTGGTTGCGCACGGCCGTGGTATGGAGCTTGAGGAGCTGCTGCCGCTCTTCATCGTCGGCGGATTCGCAATAGCGCACGTAGTCGTTCAGCGAAACCTTGGAATCAACCACGATGTCGCGCCCTTCCGGCAGCCGCACGATGGCATCGGGAATCAGCCGGCGGCCTTCGTCGTCACGCGTGGAAAACTGGGTGACATATTCCCGCCCTTCCTGCAGGCCGGACTCTTCCAGCACCCGCGTCAGGATGAGCTCGCCCCAGTTGCCCTGCAGCTTCTTGTCACCTTTGAGCGCCTTGGCCAGATTGCTGGCATCGTCGCTGATCTGGCGGTTCAGGCCCTCAAGGCGGACCAGCTGTTCTTTCAGGGCAAAACGTTCGCGCGCCTCGTTGCTGTAGGTGTTTTCCACCTTTTCGCGGAAATCCTTGAGCTGCTCGCGCAAGGGCGTCAGCAGGCCATCCAGGCCGGCCTTGTTCTGTTCGCTGAATTTCTGTGATTTTTCTTCAAAGATGCGGGTAGCCAGCTGCTCGAACTGCAGCTTGAGCGTCTGCTCCTGCTCACGCACCTGCGCGGCCCGTGCATCCAGTTGCTCGCGCTCGACGGCATGGCGGGTCTGCATTTCCTTGAGCTGCACTTCGCGCAGGCGCAATTGCTGCTCCAGTTCGCGGTTTTTCAGCTCCAGCTCGCTGCGTAAATTGTCGGCCTGCTTTTCCTGGCGGGCGCAGGCCAGCAACTGCTCTTCCAGCCGCGCCTGCTCCACGGCCCGTTGCTGCAGGGCATCGCCCTGGCCACGTAATTCGGCATCACGCCGGCGCAAGGTGGCGCCCAGCCAGAAAAACACCAGGGCGGCGCCCAGCACGAAGGTGGCAAGGGCCGTCAGTACGGAAAATGCATTCATGAAATCCCCACGATGATCAGACCCTAGCGCGGCAGGCAAAGACCCGGCGGCGGCAGGTGAAGGCCGGCGGGCAACTCAAGCTCCACGGCCACCGGGCGGTGATCGGAAAGCCGGGCATCCACCACGCCCGCCCGCGCCACCACCAGCTCTTCGCTCACCAGGATGTGGTCGATCTGGCGCGCCGGCTTCCAGCTCGGATAAGTGTGCATGGCCTCGTCCAGCCAGCGCCAGTGGCGCTTGCCCAGCGGCGAGCGCCGCAATTCTTCCGGCGTGCAGTTGAGATCGCCCATGATGACCACGTGGTGGCTGTCGGCGATGAGCGTATTGATGAACGCCAGCTGATGCGCGCGCGCCCGCGCACCCAGCGAGAGGTGCACATTGAGCACCAGCAGGCTGTGCTCAGGCGTGCCGAAACGGCTGAGGATGAGGCCGCGCCCGCGCAGGCCCGGCAAGGCGTGGGATTCAACCGCGTAAGGCGCCTGCCGGCTGAGCAGGCCGTTGCTGAATTGCCCGAGGTGGCCAAGGTCACGGTTGAGTTGCTGGTACCACCAGCCGAAACCGGCGCGCTCGGCCAGATGCGAAAGCTGGTGTGTGTAACTGCTGCGCAGGCTGCCGCCGTCCACTTCCTGCAGGGCCACCAGGTCATAGTCACCGAGCAGCCGGGCAATCTGCTCCAGATGCTCCAGCGGCCGCCGCTGCGGCAGGAGGTGACGATGGCCACGGGTGACGTAATGATGCGGAGCATGTATGCCCATGCCGGCCTGCATGTTGAAACTGAGCAGGCGCAGGCAGGGCTGCGGCCACAGGGCTGATCCGGGAGCAAGGGCAGGCCCGGCCCGTTGCGGCCGGACCGGCAGCAGACGGGTCAGGCTCGGGAGCATGGAAACTCCGGGTGGAAATTACTTTTTCGCAGCGGTCGCCGGCTTGTTGGCCGCGCGTTCCTTGGCGATGAGCTCGTTGAGGGTGGCAATCACCTTTTCGTCTTCGCCCTTCACCACGTACTTGCCGTTCACCACCAGCGAGGGCACGCCATCAAGCTGGTACTGCTGCGCCAATGCCTTGCTCTGGGCAATCTTGCCGCCTACAGCAAAGGAATTGTAGGTGCTGGCGAAAGTGGCGGGGTTCACGCCAAAGCCGGCGTAGAAACGTGACAGGGAGTTCTGGTCGAAAAGCTGCTGCTTGCCGACATGGATGGCCTGGAACAGCGGTATATGGGTCTTTTCTTCCAGCCCCATGATCTGCATGGCATAGAAGCCGCGGGCATTGGCTTCCCAGACCGGGTTGAGTGCGGCCGGGGTACGGATGAAATTCACATCGGCCGGCTTGGTCTTGAGCCAGGCTTCGATATGCGGATCCAGGCGATAGCAGTGCGGGCAGCCATACCAGAAGAATTCACGCACCTCGATCATGCCGGGCTTGTCGACACGGCCGGGATTGGCCAGCGTGGTGTAGGCATCGGCGGCATGGGCAGTAACAGCAGCCAGCGCGAGGGCAAGAGTGGCGAGAAAACGCTTGAGCATGGGAACTCCGGAATGGAAACAAGACCCTGAAGGGCGACGAGGATAACCAAGCAGCCACCACGCCGGAAGCCGCAGGCTGTGGTGATTTTGTGGCAACACAAAAGCAACGCGGGTGCGGGCCGGATGGTTGACGTGAAAAAGGCGCCTTGCGGCGCCTTTTGCATGCAGATAGCTGACTGTGATCGTCTTCATCCGCCTTGTCGGGCACCCCGGATGAAATCCGGGGCGGGCTCTTCTCCCGAAACGGAGAAGGCCGGCAAATGCTTAATGCAGGCCGGAGATATAGCTGGAAACGGCGTCGATTTCAGCATCGGACAACTTGGCCGCTACCATCTGCATGGGGCCGAGCTCACCGGCCTTGGCTGCGTCGTTCACACGCTTCTGGGCCGGGTCGGCCACAATGTCGCCACGACCGGCGGCACGGAAGGCATTGAGCTGCTTCTTGATGTAGTCCGCCTGCTGGCCGCCCAGATGCGGGAAGCCGGCCAGGGCATTGCCCCGGCCTTCGGGATTGTGGCAGCCGGCACAGGCGGCCAGACCGCTCTGGCTGTTGCCGCCGCGATAGACCTTTTCACCCAGCTTGACGAGATCGGCCTTGGCCTGGCCCACGCCCGCCTTCTGCTCGGCGAAATAGGCGGCCAGATCGGCCATGTCCTGATCCGACAGCGGCAGCACCATGCCCTGCATGGTGGGGTCCTGGCGGTGGCCGGTCCTGAAATCCTGCAACTGCTTGTAGAGGTAGCGGGCACCCTGGCCCGCCAGGCGTGGGAAAGTAGGAGCCATGCTGTTGCCGTCGGCACCGTGGCAGGCCGCGCAGGCCGCCGACTTGGTCTGGCCGGCGGCGGCATCTCCCTTGGGAGCGGCTGCCTGGGCAAGGGAGACCAGACCGAGGGACAGTGTTGCAACAGCGAGAAGCTTCTTCATGGCAGATTCCGTCGTGGCGTTACAAATCGGGAGAGGACAGGAGGCGGGGCGCGCCTTAATTGGACATTTGTTTTATGAGCGCCTTGTAGTCGGCATCGCTGCAGTCCGCGCACAGGCCCTTGGCCGGCATGGCCTTGAAGCCGCTCTTGACGTGACCCAGCAGGACCGCATCGCCCTGCTTGAGACGGGGCGCCCAGGCAGCCTTGTCACCTTTCTTGGGAGCGCCGAGCACGCCAGTGCCGTGGCAGGCCGCGCACGACTTGTTGTACTTGTCCTGGATGGCATCGGCCTGGGCACCGGCAGAAACGATCAGGCCGGCAGCGAGAAAAAGAGTGGCATGGATTTTTCGCATGGCTGTCTCCAACACTGCTGCGAGCAGCGAACAAGATGGCTGAACCCGGGATGGCGCACCGCGCCCTGAAAAGTGACCAGGGAGCCGCGAGGCCGCCGGATTATATACCACATGTAAATATCTGAAATAGCCCTTAAAATTCCCGTGGATTTCCTCTCATCGCCGGTTTTTTCATGTCGTCTTCCCCACACCCCGTGCTGCAGCTCACCGCCCGCGCGCGCTTCCAGATCAGCGCCCCCACGCTGGCCCTCTGTCCGCCGGACACCGGCCTGGAGGTGGCTTTTGCCGGCCGCTCCAATGCCGGCAAGTCCAGTTGCATCAACACCCTCGCACGGCAGAAACAGCTGGCACGCGCCTCCAAGACTCCCGGCCGCACCCAGCTCATCAATTTCTTCACGCTGGAAGAAGGCGACCAGCGCCGCCTGGTGGACCTGCCGGGCTACGGCTATGCGCGTGTCTCGCACGACATGAAGGACGAATGGCAGCGGCACTTGGGCGAATACCTGCAAGGGCGCGGCAGCCTTTGCGGCCTCGTGCTGCTCATGGACATACGCCACCCGCTCACCGATTTCGACCAGAACATGCTGGCCTGGGCCAGGCGCCGCAACCTCGCCGTGCACTGCGTACTGACCAAGGCCGACAAGCTCAACCGCGGCCCCGCGCTGAATGCCCTGCAGGCCGTGAAGAAAGAGCTGAAGACCCTGGGCTTCGAGGCCAGCGCCCAGCTGTTTTCCGCGCTCAAGGTGAGCGGACTGGAAGAGCTGGGCGACAAGCTCGGTGAATGGCTGCAATACCCGCCGCCGGAAGTGCCGGGCGATCTCACGGTAGAGGCCAGGGCGCGCCTGGCCTGAAACAACTTTGTAGGAGCGGCTAAAGCCGCTCCTACAGGGAAGAACACAGAAAATTCAATGCGCCTCGTCCCAGTTGTTGCCCACGCCCACGTCCACGATCAGCGGCACGGCCAGCGCAGCGGCGGCGCCCATTTTTTCCTTGAGCAGGGCGGTGATGTCGGCGACGGCGTCTTCGCGCACTTCCAGCACGAGTTCGTCATGCACCTGCATGAGCAGGTGCGCACGCGCACCTTCACCGGCCAGTGCTGCATCCACGGCAATCATGGCGCGCTTGATGATGTCGGCCGCCGTACCCTGCATGGGCGCATTGATGGCCGCACGTTCGGCGCCCTGGCGCATGGCGGCATTCTTGGAATGGATTTCGCGCACCATGAGACGACGCCCGAATAGGGTTTCGACATAGCCACGATCAGCCGCCAGCGCACGCGTGGTTTCCATATACCGCTTCACGCCGGGATAGCGCGCAAAATACATGTCCACATAACTCTGCGCTTCGTTGCGGCCAATCCCCAGCTGTTTGGCGAGGCCGAAAGCCGACATGCCGTAAATGAGGCCGAAGTTGATGGCCTTGGCGTTGCGGCGCTGGTCGGACGTGACGTCGGCAATCGGTACGCCGAACACTTCGGCCGCCGTGGCACGATGTACATCCTCGCCATGGCGGAAGGCATTCAACAACCCTTCGTCTCCGGAAAGATGCGCCATGATGCGCAATTCAATTTGCGAATAATCCGCGGCCAGCAATTTCCAGCCGGGCGGCGCGATGAAGGCCTGGCGTATGCGCCGCCCTTCTTCCGTGCGTATGGGAATGTTCTGCAGATTGGGATCGGTGGAAGAAAGACGGCCGGTGGCGGCCACCGCCTGATGGTAGGACGTGTGCACGCGCTGCGTCTTTGCATTGACGAGCTCGGGCAGTTTTTCCGTATAGGTGGATTTCAGCTTGGCCAGCGAGCGGTGCCTCAGCAAAAGGCGGGGCAGCGGATGGTCCAGCTGCTCCAGCACGTCTTCTGCCGTGGAATACTGCCCCGTTGCGGTTTTCTTGGGCGCCGGAATGCCCAGTTTCTCGTAGAGGATGTGGCCCAGCTGCTTGGGTGAACCCAGATTGAATTCCTGGCCGGCAATTTCATAAGCTTCCTTTTCCAGTGCCAGGATGCGTTCGCCCAGTTCACGGCTCTGCGTGGCCAGCATGGCGCCATCGATCAGCACGCCGGTCCTTTCCATTTTCTGCAGGATGGGGGCCAGCGGCATTTCAATGTCGCGGAATACGGAAAGCAGTTTTTCGTCCTGCGCCAGCCTGGCAGCCAGCACGTCATGCAGGCGCTGCGTGACATCGGCGTCTTCCGCGGCGTAATAGGCGGCAGCGCGTTCGTTTTCGTCGTCGCCCACCCCACCCACGGGAATCTGGTTGAAGGTGAGCTGCTTCACGCCCTTGCCGGCAATCTGCTCGAAGGTGGTGGTGGTGATGCCCAGGTAAAGCCTGGCCATGTCATCCATGTTGTGGCGCGTGGCGGTGGCATCCACGACATAGGACGCCAGCATGGTGTCGAAAATGAAACCGCGCAGCGTGATGCCGTAATTGGCCAGCACGTGCATGTCGTACTTGAGATGCTGACCAATTTTTCCGATGGCGGGGTTTTCGAGAACCGGCTTCAAGGCCGCCAGCACCGCGTCACGCGGCAACTGGTCCGGCGCGCCCATGTAGTCATGGCCCACCGGCACATACCAGGCTTCGCCCGCCTCCAGCGCAAAAGACAGGCCGACGATTTCTGCCTGCATGTAATCCAGGCTGGTGGTTTCGGTATCCACGCAGAAAGCGCTTGCCGCCTCCAGCTTCTCCAGCAGGGCCGCAAAATCTTCCTGCGAAAAAACCGTGTGGTAATGGCGCGTGATTTCCTCGGCCGGCGCCGGGGCTGCTTCGCCACTTTCCGGAGCCGGCGCATTGCCGCCTTTCTGCAGCTCGGCATGCCAGGTGCGGAATTCCAGTTCCTGGGTCAGCGTGAGCAGCGCGGCAGGATCAGCCGCGGCCGGATGCAGGTCGGCATGGGTGATGGGCAGCTCCACATCGCATTTGATGGTGGCAAGCTGGCGCGCCAGCCTGAGCACGTCCAGCGAGGCACGCAGGTTTTCACCGGCCTTGCCCTTGATGGTATCGGCCTTTTCCAGCAGCGCATCCAGCGAGCCGAATTCCTGCAACCACTTCGCGGCCGTTTTCGGGCCGACACCGGGCACGCCGGGAATGTTGTCCACGGAATCACCGACCAGCGCGAGGTAATCAATGATGCATTCCGGTGGCACGCCGAATTTGGCAATCACGCCTGCGCGGTCCAGCAGCGTGTCCGTCATGGTGTTGATGAGCGTGATGTTCTCGTTCACCAGCTGCGCAATATCCTTGTCGCCCGTGGAAATGAGCACGGCCTGGCCTTGCGCGGCCGCCTGGCGTGCCAGCGTGCCGATGACGTCATCCGCCTCCACGCCTTTTTCACACAACAGGGGCAGGCCCATGGCACGGATCACGGCATGCAGGGGCTCGATCTGCGAGCGCAGGTCATCCGGCATGGGTGGACGATTGGCTTTGTATTCGGGAAAGATATCGTCGCGGAAAGTACCGCCGGGTGCATCGAAGACCACGGCAATATGCGTGGGGCCGTAAGTCTTGATCAGTTTCTGCAGCATGTTGACCACGCCCTTGACGGCACCCGTGGGCTGGCCATTGCGCGTGGACAAGGGCGGCAGCGCGTGAAAGGCGCGATAAAGATAGGAAGAGCCGTCGACAAGAATCAGGGGTGGGTTCATGAGTGCAAAACTGGGCCGGAAAAACAGCCCGCAGGGTAGCGCAGAAGCCCGGCGCTGTCGCCGCCGCCAGCCTGCCCCGCTATGCTCGGGCCTGACGATGTTTGCGCAGCGGGAATCCCATGTCTGTCTATACCCTGCTCGGCCTGCACGAAGTGCAGCCCTTTGTGGAAAGCTACGGCCTGCCGGCAGCAACAGCCTTGCATGCCATCAAGGGCGGCATAGAAAACAGCAATTATTTTCTCACCCTGGCCGACGGCCGCGAACTCGTGCTCACGCTCTTCGAAGAGCTGGCGGAAAACGAAGCGGCATTTCTTTATCCCCTGCTCACGCATCTGCATGAAGCCGGCCTGCCGGTGGCGGCACCGCTGGCAAACCGCCACGCCCACGCCCTGAACACGCTGGCGGGCAAACCGGCGCAACTGGCACCGCGGCTGGCCGGCAGCCATCCGCAGGCGCCCGGCATGAAGCACTGCCATGCCATGGGGATGGCGCTCGCCGGCCTGCATGGCGCGCTGCAGGGTTATCCGCTGGCGCGGAACAATGCGCACGGCCGGGCGTGGTGGAATGATGTGGCCCGGCGCTGGCTGCCGCACTTGCCGGCGCCGGAAAAAGCGCTGCTGGAAAATGTGCTGGCCCGTTACGCCAGCATCATGCAGGAAAATCCCGGCCTGCCCTCGGGCCTGATTCACGGCGATCTTTTTCGCGACAACACGCTGATGAGCGGCGACACGCTTACAGCGCTGCTGGATTTTTCCGAAACCAGCCACGATCACTGGCTGCTGGACATCGCCATCACCGTCAACGATTTCTGCCGGCACTGGCCGGAGGAGACTCCCGACAGCGCGCGCCGCGCCGCCTTCCTGCAAGGTTATGAAAGCCGCCGCCCGCTCACGTCCGCTGAAAAGCAGGCCCTGCCGGTATTTCTGACCGTGGCCGCCATGCGTTTCTGGCTGTCACGCCTCGACGTGGGCGTGCGCAACCGTGCCGAAGGCCGCGGTGGCGAACATGTGCTGGAAAAAGACCCCGCTGAAATGCTCAGGCTCTGCGCGCGACTGCTGCAGGATTTGTAGCAAGAACTCCATCGCCAGGAGACAGGGACTTCCGTTTCGACAGACAGGAAATCAGGCCCCACCGCCCTCAGTGCGAGCGGAACAGGTCCGGGGAAAGATCGTGCCGCTGCAGCAGGCGGTAGAACTCGGTGCGGTTGCGCTCGGCGAGGCGGGCGGCGTCGGCAACATTGCCTTCGGTGAGCTTGAGCAGGCGCACGAGGTAGTCACGCTCGAAGCGAGCCTTGGCTTCGGAATAGGCCAGCACCTCACTGTCGGGCGCGCGCAGGGCACGCTGCACAAGGCCGGGAGGAATCAGGGGCGTGGTGGCCAGGGCGCAGACCTGCTCCACCACGTTGTAGAGCTGGCGCACATTGCCGGGCCAGGGTGCGGTGGCCAGCGCCTTCAGGGCCTCGGGGGCAAAGCCGCGCAGGGTCTTGCCGTATTTCTCGGCAAGCTGGGCGAGGAAATGGTTGGCCAGCAGGGGGATGTCTTCGCGGCGTTCGGCCAGCGTGGGCAGGTTGAGGCGCACCACATTGAGCCGGTAGTAAAGATCCTCGCGGAAGCTGCCTTCGGCCATGGCCTCGTCCAGATTGCGGTGGGTGGCGGAAATCACGCGCACGTCCACGGCGATGTTCTGGCTGGCACCTACCGGCCGCACCACACGCTCCTGCAGGGCACGCAACAGCTTCACCTGCAGCGTGAGCGGCATGTCGCCGATTTCATCCAGGAAAAGCGTACCGCCGTTGGCCGCCTGGAACAGGCCTTCGCGCGTCTGCACGGCACCGGTGAAAGCGCCTTTCACATGGCCGAAGAGCTCGGATTCCAGCAGGGGCTCGGGAATGGCGCCACAGTTCACGGCCACGAAGGGTTTGCGCGCACGCGGGCTGGCGCGGTGGATGGCCTGCGCCAGCAGTTCCTTGCCGGTACCGCTCTCGCCGCGTATCAGCACGCTGGCGTCGGAGGCGGCCACCAGGCGGGCCTCGGCCAGCACTTCGGCCATGCGCGCGGAATGGCTGATGATGGCCTCGCGCCAGCCCTCGTCGGCATGGGCCGAGGCCGGAGCGGCCAGGGTCAGCGCTTCAGCCACCTTCTCCAGCAGGGCGCGGCCGTCGAAGGGCTTGGTGAGGTAGTCGAAGACGCCACGGCTGGTGGCTTCCACGGCATCGGGAATGGTGCCGTGGGCGGTGAGCAGGATGACGGGCAGGCCGGGATGGCGCGACTGGATCTCGTCGAAGAGGGCCAGGCCGTCCATGCCCGGCAGGCGCACGTCGGACAGTACGAGTTGCGGCCGCTCTATGGCCAGCCGCGCCAGCGCCGCCTCGGCGCTTTCTTCGGCGGTCACTTCATAGCCAGCGGACTCCAGGCGCATGGACAGCAGTTGCAGGAGATCCTTGTCGTCGTCGACCAGCAAGAGGCGGGTACTCATGAAGCGGGACTCCTTGTCGCCGGGGCGGCAGCCGGTGCAGGTGCAGGCGCTCCGGCCGGGACCGGATTGGGCAGGCTGGGCGGCGGACTGTTGCCGGCCGGCTTGGGCAGGTTGAGCTCTATGGACTTGAGGGCTTCGAGCTTCTGGCCGAGCTGCTCCACCTTGTCGCTGAGCTGTTCACTGCGGCGCTGGCTGTCGCGCAGTTGCTGGGCCTGCTGCCCCATCTGTTCCTGCAGGCGCTTCTGTTCGTCCAGCGCGGCACGCCAGTAGGGCATGAGGGCAGCAGCGGCCTGTCGCCCTGCCA
>JASLCO010000082.1 GCA_030146505.1 Moraxellaceae bacterium | reverse complement strand
AAAAGCACTGCCGCATGGGTCCCGGCCTTCGCCGGGACGACGGAAATCAAGATCGTGAACAGGCTCTGAGGAAAATCCTCTCATGTCTTCCTCCCCCCGATGGGGGAGGGCCAGGGAGAAAAAGCCTTTGGTAACCCAATATGAAAAGTTTTTTGAAAGAATTTCCGGGGAATGTGTTGTGAAAAAGACTGCTCGTTTTCATCTGGCTGCGCTGGTGCTGGCCACGGGTGTTTCATCGCCCCTGCTGGCGCAGACGGCACCGTCTGCCGGCCAATTGCTGCGTGAACTGGAAAAGAAGCCGTTGGTGCCGGCACCCGTGGACAACACGGAGCTGCCCGGGCCTGTCCCCGTGCCGTCAGCGCCAGCCGCTGCGGCGACAAGTGACGAGAAAAAAATCACCGTCAGCCAGTTCATCATCAGGGGCAACCAGGCGATTCCGGCTGACGAGCTTTTGGCGGCGCTGGAGGATTTGCGGAATGCGCCGCTGACGCTGGCTGAACTGCAAGGTGCTGCGCAACGCATTACCGCCGTGTACCGGAAAAAAGGCTGGTTGCTGGCGCGGGCGTATTTGCCGGCGCAGGAAGTGCAGGGTGGCTCGGTGCGTATCGAGGTGCTGGAGGGACATTACGGCGAGGTGCGCATGCAGAATGAAAGCGGCGTACCGGATCGTGTGGTGAACAATGCGCTGCGTCCGCTGCAAGCCGGCAAGGGTGTGCAGGCCGGGCCGCTGGAAAATGCCCTGCTGTCCCTCAATGATCTGCCTGGCGTGAATGCCGCCTCCCGTCTTTCGGCGGGTACGGAGGTCGGCAGCAGCGATCTAGATGTGAAAGTGGAGCCCGGCAGCCGTTACAGCGGCAATGTGACGCTGGACAATTACGGCAACACCTATAACGGCGCCTATCGCCTGGGTGCTGCCCTGACCCTGAACAATCCTTTTTCCCTTGCCGACAAGGGGGATGTCAGTGCACTGGTTTCCGATGAGGGCCAGACCTATCTGCGCGGCCAGTATGAGTTGCCGGTCGGTCCGTGGAATACGCGCCTGGGGGCCGCCTATTCCTGGATGCACTATGAGCTGGGCCAGGATTTCGAGGCGCTGGATGTCAGCGGCAGTGCCAGCACGGCCACGCTCTATGCCGTGCAGAGCTGGTGGCGGCAGCGTGCTTCGGGCGTCAGCACGCAACTGTCGTATGACCACAAAGAATTGCAGGATGAAACCGGGCTTTTCGGCCTGAACAGTGAAAAATCACTGAACAATGTCACGTTGCAATTCAATGGCTACTGGCGCGACAACCTGCTGGGCGACGGTGCCAGCAGTTATGCGCTGGGCTGGACTGTGGGTGATCTCTCGCTGGACAGCGCGGATGCGAAAGTGCAGGACGCCCTGCTGCACAGTGAGGGTCATTTCCAGAAATGGACACCGGCCATCCTGCGCCAGCAAACCTTGGGCAATACGTTTTCCCTGCTCTTGCAGGCACGTGGCCAGCTCGCCAGCGGCAATCTCGATGCTTCCGAGAAAATCAGCCTGGGCGGCGCCTACGGCGTGCGTGCCTATCCTGAAGGCGAGGCTTCCGGTGATGAAGGCTGGGTCACCAGTCTTGAGTTGCGCCAGATATTCAGCCGGCAGTGGCAGGGTGGGGTTTTTGTGGACGCCGGCGGCGTGCGCATCAACCACAATCCGCCTGCCGCCGCCGGTGACAACTATCGCCAGCTGAGCGGTGCCGGCCTTGCTGCCTACTGGCAGCCGGATGAGCACTGGCAGGCCACCCTGAGTGCTGCCTTGCCGCTCAGTGACGAAGACCCGACCAGTGATACGCCGCGCGGGAAATATGTCTGGGCGCAGTTGCAGTGGCGGTATTGAACGGCTGCCAGTCGCTTATCCGGCATCCAGCAGGCTGATCAGGGGTGACAGTGCCAGGCTGGCGACATGGCGCAGGTCGGCCTCATTGTCCGAGGCCATGAGCCCGCCGGGCATCAGCACGCAGGAATGCAGAAGGCGCACGAGGATTTCGGCCGTGACGTCGGCGGGAAAGGCCGGAAAATGTCCGGCAGATTGCGCTTCGCGTATGAAATGCACGCAGTAGCTGAGCACGATCTGGAACAGCGGGTCGCTTTTCAGCGTGAGGTTGGGCAGCAGCCACTCGGGTTCGGTTTCCAGCAGGCGCCTGATGAGTGGGTGTCGTCGCGCCTGCAGTGCCGTCTGCACGAAGCCCTCCTGCACCAGCAGCCTCGGGTCCGGCAGGGCCAGCAACTGCTTTTGCGTGTGGCGTATGGCGCGGCGGATTTCGCGGTGTACCACGGCATGGAACAGCGCTTCCTTGTCACGGTAATGGCGGTAGATGGTGATACGGCTCAGGCTCACCTTGCGTGCCACATCTTCCATGGTCATGCGGCGCAGGCCGAAATCCAGGAAAAGCGCATACGCCGCATCCAGGATGCGCCGTGCCGTATCGCGCTGGCTTTCCTCGGCGGCGGATGCCGTGTCCATGAAACTGCGTGCCATGTTTTTTTATCTCTGGGGTAGCTCTGAATGAATCAGAAAGCTCAGGGCGAACGGATTTATTCAGAGATTCCCTGGCGCAGACGCAGGCTGGTGTTTTCTCATGCCCTGATGACGCTGACAGAAAAACTCATACCAGTGGCAGGCCCCGGCGCAGGCGCCGGCGGAAATCGGCCATGACGAGCAGCGCACCTGACTGGCGGACCTGGCGGGGTAAAAGGCTGTTGAGGAAGCCGGCGATGCGCAGGAAACGGTCGAATTTCTGCTGGTCTTTTTCTGTCCACTGGTACTGCATTTCTTCACGCAGGCGCGGCGGCAGGAAACCGGTGGTGACGAAACGGACCAGCGGGCCTATCACGGTGCTGACGACAGCCGGCCTGTGCTTCAGGTCGACAAGATTGCGCAGGAAGGTGCGCACGGGTTCGTCCAGCCTGAATTCCGCCATTTTACGGTCCCAGTATTCCTGGAAGGCTTCCGCGTCCTTCGGCCACATGTCGGCACGAACCTGCAGCGTGGTCCCCAGTGGCGCGGCGAAACGGTAGAACTCGCGGGTATGTT
This sequence comes from Moraxellaceae bacterium, assembly GCA_030146505.1. Classification (GTDB taxonomy): domain Bacteria; phylum Pseudomonadota; class Gammaproteobacteria; order Pseudomonadales; family Moraxellaceae; genus UBA2031. The sequence goes on along the minus strand of JASLCO010000082.1, from coordinate 969 downwards.
CCGGCGTCCACTTGCGGCTGAAGCGCGTGTTGACGTTGGCAAAGCCCCAGTAGAGACAGGCCGCCACCCACAGCTGCAGCTCCGGGTTGAAGGCGTTGTAGGCGACGGGAGAATTTTCCGTGGAGCGGACCTGGGCGTGAACGCGGTTCACGGCCTGGCGATAGGCGCGTTTTTCTTCCGCCGTACCCAGCAGGGCGACCGACAGATAGGTGGCGGTGGTGCGTGCCCGTTTCATCGGATGCTTGAGCACGCTGCCGCTTTCCACCGGGCTTTCCATGACGCCATAGCCCACCGGCAGGTTGGCCAGCTGCATGACCACATTGGCCGGGCCGCCAAAAAATCCGATGTTGTCCAGGATGCCGGGAAAGCGCTCGTCCCATTCCCGGGCCGACAGCGGCGCGGGCCAGTCCGTTTCCGCCGGGGAAGCTGCGGTGGTGAGCGCGGTTTCATGCTGGGTCATGGTGTGGTCCTGCCGGTATGGAGAGCCTGCCCCGTCCCGGGAGGCCTGTTCGCGATTTTCAGGGGCAAGCCCGCCCGTGCCTGTTCTGCGGGGGATAGCGGGCCGGGACGTGGATGGCGGCTGCTTGTGTCTGTCCGGAATATCAGGCTTGCATTTAATTGACATATGTCAATATTGGCAATGACCAAAAATGGCGGATTGGTTTGCCGTGCGCTGCAAGGGAACAGGGCAGAAGGCTGGCTTGCATGGCCGGCCCCTTTGCAGGGACGCGGATTTCATGGGGGAGCGCCTGACAGAATGCATGAAGGAGTATTTCTGCCCTGCGCAGGATTGACGCTGGCCCGGGCTCCGTTCCCGCATGGAAGGGCTTGATTAGCAAGGCGGAATCCGTACAATGCGCCGCTCTTCCGTCAGCCATGACCTTGTGCCGGCGACGGTGGAAGGGTCGTTAGCTCAGTCGGTAGAGCAGCGGACTTTTAATCCGTTGGTCCCGCGTTCGAGTCGCGGAC
>JASLCO010000079.1 GCA_030146505.1 Moraxellaceae bacterium | reverse complement strand
GCGTATTTTTTTTTCGTTCATTGTGTGCTTAATCTTTAAAACGTAAAAACTTTGTAGGTGCTTCAGCCGCGACCCCTTTGGCCTTGTTCTGGTGCGCATGGTTCGCGGCTGAAGCCGCTCCTACGGAAGAACACGGGCTCAGACAGCAACCGGTGCCTTGATATGGGCGTGGTGCTCGTAACCTTCCAGCGTGAAATCCTCGAAGGTGAAATCGAAGATGTCTTTCACGTCCGGATTGATTTTCATCCGTGGCAGCTCCAGCGGTTCACGCGTGAGCTGCAGGTCGGCCTGCTCCAGGTGGTTGCTGTAGAGATGGCAGTCGCCGCCGGTCCAGACGAAGTCGCCGGGCTCGAGATTGCAGGCCTGCGCCACCATCATGGTCAGCAGGGCGTAGCTGGCGATATTGAAAGGCACGCCGAGGAAGATGTCGGCGCTGCGCTGGTAGAGCTGGCAGGAGAGCTTGCCGTCAGCCACATAGAACTGGAAAAAAGCGTGGCAGGGCGGCAGCGCCATGTTCTGGATTTCGCCTACATTCCAGGCCGAAACAATCAGGCGGCGTGAGTCCGGCGTGGCTTTTATCTGCTCGATGACCTGGGTGATCTGGTCGATATGGCGGCCATCCGCGGCCGGCCAAGAGCGCCACTGGTAACCGTAGACCGGCCCCAGGTTGCCGTTTTCGTCGGCCCATTCATCCCAGATGGAAACGCCGTTTTCCTTGAGGTAGCTGATATTGGTGTCGCCCTTCAGGAACCACAGCAACTCGTGGATGATGCTTTTCAGGTGCAGCTTCTTCGTGGTGAGCGCGGGAAAACCGTCGGCCAGGTTGAAGCGCATCTGGTAGCCGAACACCGAATAGGTGCCGGTGCCGGTGCGGTCCGACTTGAAGCTGCCGTGCTCGCGCACATGGCGCATGAAATCCAGGTACTGTTTCACGACGCCTGCACTCCGTTGGTTTTGTTGAGGCGCTCATTGCGGTAGGCCAGCAACATGAGCACGAGGCCGCCCAGGATCATGGGCGTGGTGAGGATCTGGCCCATGGTCATCCAGTCGAAGAGGATGAAGCCCTTGTCCGCATCCGGCATGCGGAAGAATTCCACAGTGAAGCGCGCAAGGCCGTAGCCGATGAGAAAAAGTGCGGACACCGCCATGCGTGGCCGCGGCTTGGAGGAATACCACCACAGCAGGGCAAACAGCAGCACGCCTTCCAGTGCGGCTTCATAAAGCTGCGAGGGATGGCGCGGCAGCATGTCGACATGCGGGAAAATCATGGCCAGCGGGTAATCCGGATTGACGACGGGGCGTCCCCAGAGTTCGCCGCCGATGAAATTGCCGAGGCGGCCGAAGAAAATCCCGGGCGGCACCAGTGGTGCCACGAAGTCCATGATGTCCAGCCATTTCTTCTTGTACTGGCGGGCAAAAATGACCATGGCCACCAGCACGCCGAGCAGGCCGCCGTGGAAGCTCATGCCGCCTTCCCACACGCGGAAGGCCCAGAGCGGATCGTTGAGGAAGCGCGGAAAACCGTAGAACAGTACATAGCCCAGGCGGCCGCCGAGAATCACGCCGAGCGCGACATAGAACACCATGTCGGAGAGCATCTCGTCGGTCCAGAGGCCATGGCTGCGGCGGGCGCGCCAGAGGCCGAGGCCGTAGCCGGCGGCGAAACCGCACAGGTACATGAGGCCGTACCAGTGGACCTTGAGCGGCCCCAGGCTCACGGCGACGGGGTCAATATGTGGGTAGACTAGCAAGACGTTTTCTTCCCTTTGGGCCGCGGCCGGGCGATGTGCAAGAGGGCCGTGGCATGACAACAGGCCGGGCATTCTCCCATGGCCCGTGCCGTGTATGAATCGCTTTTCGTAACCCGGACATCCGCATGTGCCTCATTGCGCTGGCGTGGCAAAGCCATGCCGACTTCCCTCTCGTGGTCATGGCCAACCGTGACGAGTTCCATCGCCGTCCCGCCTTGCCGGCGCGCTTCTGGCCGGAGGCGCCGCAGATGCTGGCTGGCCGCGATCTCTCCGCGGGCGGCACCTGGCTCGGGCTCACGCGGCAGGGCCGGTTTGCCGCGCTCACCAATTACCGTGACCCGGCGGCAGCACCGGGCGAACGTTCGCGCGGCCTGCTGGTGAGCCGCTTCCTGCAGGGCCGGGCCAGTGCCTGGGAATACGCACAGCAGGTGGCGGCCGAGGGCGGGCAATATGGTGGTTTCAATCTCCTGCTGGCCACGCCGCAAGAGCTGGTTGTGCTGGGTAACCGCGGCATGGCTCCCCGGCGCCTGTCGGCCGGCATCTACGGGCTGAGCAATCACCTGCTGGATACGCCCTGGCCCAAGGTGGAAAAAGCCCGTGTCGGCCTGCGGCAGGCCCTGCAGGCACCGGTGCTGGTGCCGGAGGCGCTGCTGCAACTGCGGGCGGACGATGCGCAGGCGGCGGATACGGCGCTGCCGGACACCGGCGTGGGCCTGGCCATGGAGCGCCTGCTGTCACCCTTGTTCATACGCTCGCCGCAATATGGCACGCGGGCATCCAGCGCCGTGCTGCTGGGCCACGAGCGCGCCTGCTTCGTGGAGCAGACCTTCGACGAAAAAGGGGCGCGTGAACTGTCCCGTTTTGCCTTTGATCTGCTGCCGGCATGAAACGGATGAAAAAGCCGACAGTGCTTCCTGCCCGTTTCTACCGGCGCGAGACCACACTGGTGGCGCAGGAACTCCTGGGCATGCGCCTCTGCCGGCGTTTGCCGGATGGCCGTCTGCTCTCCGGCCTCATTGTCGAAACCGAAGCCTATCTTGGCGTGAACGATCCGGCGGCGCACAGCGCGGGTGGCCGCCGCACCGCCCGCACGGAAACCATGTATGCCGAAGGCGGTGTGGCCTATGTGTATTTCATCTACGGCATGCACCACTGCCTCAATGCCGTGACAGGCCCCCGCGACCAGCCGGAAGCCGTGCTCATTCGCGCGCTGTCTCCGGAAGCGGGGCAGGAGCTCTGGCAGGAACGCTTTCCCCGCCTCAAGCCCTGGCAATGGCTGAGCGGCCCCGGCCGTCTCTGTCGCGCCATGGCGATAGACCGCTCGCACGATGCGCTTTCCCTGCAGTCGGATGTGTTGTGGCTGGAAGAGGCCGATGCCGTGCCCGTGGAACGGCGCGTGGCTGCCCCGCGCGTTGGCGTGGACTATGCGGGCGACGCCGCGCAATGGCCTTTGCGGTTTTACGTGCGGGATGAAAAGGCAGTGTCGCGACGTTGATGGCGCTGCCCGGGCGATTTTCCGCCGTAACGGTGCAGGTGTGAATCCATTCGCACGGGGTTTGGGTTCGGGTGTCATGTGCGAATGAATTCGCCCCTGCGGGCTTGGCCGGTGCCCTTTCCGTGCAAGCGGAAATCTTTCAGGAACCAGCCTGTGTAGATTCCGGAGATTATTCGCGTGGCTCACCAGCCTGCGGCTGTTCAATACCCTTCGGGTTTTTGTTCCGCTTGCGCGGGAATGACGATGTTTTTGGGGTTTTGAAAAGAAGACGGCACAAGCCAGCCTCAAACTTCCTCACAGATCACGGCATCAGCGCAGCACGATGGGCGCATCCGGCAATTCATTGGGATTGCCTTCGGCGCCGGCCGGGAAATGCTGCCGCAGCAGGGCGTTGATGCGTGCCATGGCGGCCAGGCTGCCGGCCTCGAAGCGTCCTTCGTGGAAATGGTCAACGGTTTCTGCGCAGAGCGCATCCCAACTGCCTTCGGGGGCGGCTTCGTGCAGGCCGCGGTCGGCCAGGATTTCCACGCGGTGCTCGCACAGCAGCACATAGACCAGCAGGCCGGTGTTTTCGGCCGTGTCCCAGACTCGCGCCAGGCCGAAGATTTCCAGGGCGCGGTCGCGCACGTTCTTGCCGCGCCAGACATCTCCCAGCGGCCAGTCGCCTTCCACCACGAAGCGGATTTCACCGCGATGGGTCTGTTCGCCGGCCGTAATGGCCTGGCGTATGGCTTCCTGCACGGTCGCGGGAAAGGCCCGGCGCGTGGCCAGCGGGGTATGGAAAAGATGGGCAAGCAGGCGGGATGCGGACATGCCTTCCTCGTCGGGGCGGTTCGGCGGAAAGGCCGATTCTGCCCATGCCGCTGGCGATGTCGAGTGCGGGAATGCAAGTGGCCCGGGAGCATGCTTGTCCGGGCCACTGCAACGGGGCTGCCTGACAAAAGGCGGTGTCATGTCCGCGCCAGCGGAAATCCCTGGATGATCCGGCGCTCAGGGGCAGCGGTAATCCAGCTGTGTCAGCAGGTCTATGCCGCATTCCAGCCCGCTCACCCAGTCCAGGAAGCGGTGGATCATCGCGGGGCCTGCGAATGGCCGGCCGTGCTGCGGCACGATCATAGCTACATCCATTTCCCGCACCATGGCCGCCCAGAGGCGGATGACGCGGCGTGAGCACATATAGCGCTGGTGGAAGCCGCGCATGGTGGGGATGTGTGCATCGAAGTCCGTTACCGGATCGTGGGCATCGTCCACCAGCGAAGCGCCCATGTCGCCGGAGAAGAGGATTTTCGATACCGGGTCATAGAACTGGAAATTGCCCACGGAATGCAGGAAGTGGGCTGGCACGGCCGTGATGACGGTATCGCCCAGCGGGATGTGGCCGCCCTTGTCCGGCAGTTCCATGAGGCGCTCGGAAAAGTCCGCGTTCAGGCGGTCGGTCACGAAGCTGGAGGCCAGATGCGGGAGGAAGCGTGCCCACAGTTTCGAGGCGACGATGGTGGCCGGCGTGTGCATGAGCCAGCGTGGCATGGAGGAGATGATGTCGGGGTCCTGGTGCGAGGCAATCACATAGTCCAGGTTCTGCAGCTTCACATGCTTGGAAAGCTCGATGGTGAGCGGGGTATAGGTGAGGTCGCCGCCCGGGTCGATGACGGCGGCATGGCCCTTGTGCACGATGAGGAACTGGTTGGCCTGCACGCCGTCCTCGCCTTTGACGAGGGAGGAAAAGCTGATGCATTTGTGGTCGCCGTTGTCGAAAAGCACGCGGGCGGCGGAGAGTTGTAGCGGACTGTTCATGGGGACGGGTTTTCAGGGAGAGGTGGCACGATAGTGCTGGATAGACTGCCCCGATCGTCTTGATCTGCATCAAGCCATCGGAATGCGCTGGTCTCCGGACGTATGGCCTTGGGGTGTGCAGGCAAAACGGGTTAAACATGCAGAACGCGCCGGTCGTGCAGGATTGCACACAACAAGGACATAACAAGAACAGCCGGCTGAAGGGGGTTTCTGATGCGTGGCGTTTATCGTTACCGGGAGGACATTGCTCCCAGTCTGGTGGTGCTTGGCCTTTTTGCCATACAGCTTTGCACTTTCTTCCTCGTGGACTCACTCTGGGCGGTGGCCGCCATCATGCTGGGCCTGCTCAGCATCTCGGCCATGCCGGGCTCCATTTCCCACAACCATCACCATGTTTCCACGTTCACGCGACCGTGGATGAACCGCATCTACGAAGTGATCATGTTCCTGGAAGTGGGCATCCCGCCCTATGCCTGGACGCTGCACCACAACCTTGGCCATCACCGGGATTACCTGGACCAGGAAAAAGACCCGGCCAACTGGCGCCTGCCGGATGGCCGCGTGATGTCGCGCGTCCGTTACGACGTGGTCGGGGCCTTGCGCATCTATCCGGAAATCTGGCGCATAGGCCGTGACTTTCCCGAGCTCTTCCGCCGCTTCAAGCTGTGGGGCGGGGTGAGCCTGGCCGTGCTGGGTGTTTTCATTGCACTGGACCCGGTGCGGGCCCTGATCCTTTTCGTGGCGCCCATGCCGGTCATGTATCTCGGCCTGCTCGACAATACCTACATGCAGCATTCCGATCTCGACACTGCCTCCGAGTACACCGCCTCGCGCAACTCCACCAGCCGTCTCTACAACTTCATCTCCTGGAATCTCGGCTATCACACCGCCCACCACATGAAGCCGCATGTGCACTGGAGCCGCTTGCCGGCCCTGCATGCGCAGATGGCGCATCTCATCCCCGACGGCATGGTGTGCAACTCCGTACTGCTCTCGGCCTGCAGCTACCGGCATTCGCAACGGCCGCTGCCCTTGCCGCTGGGCGGCAATGTGCGCCTGCTGCCCCTGCCCCGCCACTCGCGCTGGATGCCCGCGCAGACCCGCATGTCGGCCTGAGCCGTCTGCCCCGGAAAAAAACAGGGCCGCGACAGACGCGGCCTTGTTTTTTGGCGCATCGGCAGCATCTTGCGAAGGTCGTGTATCAACGGAGTCCGACATGATCTACCAGATGCTGCTGCGCCTCCTGCTCAGTGCCGCCGGCCTTGGCCTGGCTTCGCTGTGGCTGGATGGCGTGCATGTCACGCAGTATTCCACGCTGTTCTGGGCCGCCTTGCTGTTGGGCATCGCCAATACCGTGGTGCGTCCTGTGCTCATCCTGCTTACCCTGCCGGCCACCATTCTGACCCTGGGTCTTTTTCTCTTCGTGGTGAACGCCGCCATGCTCGGCCTGGTGTCCTGGATATTGCCCGGTTTCACGCTGGACGGTTTCTGGGCGGCGCTGGGTGCCTGGTTCATTGTTGCCGCGCTGCAGGCCGTGGGTTCCTGGCTCTCGGGCAAGAACCGTTTCGTGGTGAAGATAGAGCGCCTGCAGGATCAGGACAGGCGCTGAATACCGGTGAAAAAAATCCCGCCATCGGCGGGATTTTGCTTTCATGCAGAAGAGGATGAATTTTTGCGTGGAAAAGTGAGGAAGGCCAAGCCGCTGCATGTGGTTTGCCCTCTTACTTTATGTCCGGGAAAAGCATTGCCACGGCTTGCCGCCGGTAAGCGAACTCTCCTGATACGGCTCCACTCTTTTCCAGTTGCGCCAGTGCATCATCCGGCAGTGGCTTGCCCTGTTTGTGCAGGCTCATGAACCGGCAGAGCAGGGCCTCGCCACCGGTGAAAGCCTGGCAATCAAGAACAGCCGGTTTTTCCTGCAGCAGGGCGAGCAGCTTGCCGTCCAGCGCCTGCGGCGAATTGCCTGGTTTGTCTACCGCCGCCAGCAAGGCTTCGGCGTCCTGCCAGCGTTCTTCCTGCATGGCTTGCTGATAGGGGAGCGGACTGGCCATGCTGATTGCCGGTGCTGCCGCCAGGTTCCTGGCCGCAAGCTGGCTGTTCTCACCAAGCCTTTCTTTTTTCAGGCTCGCTTCCAGGCGCGCACGCTGACGTAATTGTGCCTGTTCCGCTTCATCCCGTTCGGCCAGCCGTGCCGGCGGGGCAAGGTCTGGCGCGGCGGCAGGGGCTGCGGCTTCCTGTTGTAGTGCTGGTGTTGGTGCTGGTGCGGCGCCTATGGCGGTTTGGCGGGCGCTATCCCTTGCCGCCGGCTCCGTCCGTGGTGTTGTACCGCTCTCGTGCCGGAATTTTTCCGCGCTGTCTGCCTTGCGTTTTTCCGGTGCAAGCACCGGTGACGGTTTGCGGGCGGCTGCGGGTGCAGGAGCTTCCGGCGTGGCCGTGCTTTCCCGAGCCGGAGCCATGGCGACCATCTCTTGCAGCTTTTCCGGCTCGCGCTGCCATTGCGCGAGCAGGGCTACGCCCAGCACCAGCATGGCGGCCGTTGCCAGCAGGCCCTGCAGGCGGGCTGTGAACCCTTTTTTCTGCGGAGCAGACCCGGTAGCGCGGCGTGCGGTGGCGCGTATCAGGTCATCGGTGCCGGACGAGGGCGTCTCATCCGGCAGCTGCCGGTAAAGCGCGCTGATTGCCTCGTCATGGAGTTGCGGATCATGGAATTGGGCGACATGCCGGTCGCTGTTCTTGTCGATGTCGTCATGGTTCATGCGAAAGCCTCCAGGCAGAGGCGCAATTTCTTCAGGGCGTAGCGCAGGCGGCTTTTGGCGGCTTCCATGTTGATACCGGCAATGTCGGCAATTTCCGCCAGGCCGAAGCCGCTTTCCTCCTTCAGCAGGAAAACCTCGCGCTGTTCGGCCGGCAAGGCGTCCATGCAGGTTTTCAGGGCCTGCGCCGTGAGCTGCCGGCCCCATTCCTCTTCCGGGCTGAGGCTGCAGCTTTCGGCTTCCGGCATGTCTTCTGTGGTCTCCTCATGCTTCCAGAGTCGGCCGCGCTTGCGCAGATGATCGATCAGGCAGCTGTGGGCAATGCGATACAGCCATGTACCAAACTGCGCTTCGACACGATAGCTGTCACGTTGCCGTATCAGCCGCATCCACGCTTCCTGGTAGATTTCCTCGCCGGCTTCACGGCTGCCGGCCTCGCGTACGAGGAAGCGGAAAAGGCGCCCGCGATGACGCTGGTACAGCGTATCGAAGGCGCCGGCATCGCCAGCCTGGAAAGCCAGCATCAGGTCCTCGTCACTCGTCCCGGACATGCCCCGCTTTTTTTCCTTGAGTCAGTATTGATGACCGCGACACAGGGAGGTGCCGCGCACGCACTCATGATCTGCATGAGTGCGCGTAAGCCCGTTCCGGACAGGCGCCGGAGTGGGCGTTCCCTGAAAAATCGGGATGATTTTTCAGGGGAGAAGAAGGTGTAAGCGTATCCGCCATGTCCACCAGTTTCAGGAATTCCTGACGATAGCCTGAAGCGTCGCCGGCGGCGGCATCCTGCGCCAGTGCGTGCACGTCGGCGTAGCGGAATGTACCTGTGTAGGGTGATTGCCGCAAAAGCTGGCCAAAAGCGGCGACGGCGCTGGCAAAACGCAGGTCGGCAGAAGGCGCGCGTGCCAGCGTGGCCGCATCCGGGCGCTTGATGGCTTGCGCCAGTTCCGTGGCGCGGCCGGCCTCCGCCTGCTTGTAGCGTATGCGCAGGAAGGCCAGCTCTGTGCGGCCTGCCACCGCTGCCGTGCTGGCGGCCTTGCCGTAGCGACGTTCGCTGTGCAGTGTGGCGGCTCCCGCGGGTGTGATTTCATACAGCGCCGTCACGCTCTTGCCGGCACCCACATCGCCGGCATCCACCTTGTCATTGCGGAAATCCTCTTCGCGCAGCACACGGTTTTCATAGCCGATGAGACGCCATTCCGCGACCAGCGCCGGGTTGAATTCAAGCTGCACTTTCACGTCCCGGGCCACGGTGTTGAACGTGGAAGACAACTCGTCCACCAGCACCTTGCGCGCTTCGGCCAGCGAATCGATATAGCTGTAATTGCCATTGCCTGCGTCGGCAATCTGTTCCATCAGCGCTTCCTGGTAATTGCCCTGGCCAAAGCCCAGCGTGCTCAGGGAAATGCCGCTTTCGCGCTCGCGCTCCACCATGCTTCTGATTTGGCCGATGTCACTCACGCCCACATTGAAGTCGCCATCGGTGGCCAGCAGGATGCGGTTGATGCCGCCCTTGATATAGCCGGCGCGCGCCTGCTCATAAGCCAGGCGCAGCGCTGCTTCGCCGGCTGTTGAACCGCCTGCCGTGAGCCGGGAAATCGCGGCGCGGATTTTTTCCTTTTCATTGCCCGGCGTGGATTCCAGCTCCACGGCCGTGCGACCGGCGTAAACGATCAGCGCCACATGGTCCTGTGCCCGCAGCTGATCGGTCAGCATCTTCAGCGAGGCCTGCACCAGCGGCAGCTTGTCGGGCGATTCCATGGAGCCGGACACGTCCACGAGGAAAACCAGGTTCGCCGGCGGCATGGCGGCTACGCCGCTTTCCACGGCCTTCACGCCCACGCGCAGCAGGAGGTGGTCCGGGTTCCAGGGCGCGCGCGTCACTTCCGTGCCCACGCCGAAGGGGTGACCGTCGGTAGCGGCCGGATAGGCATAGGGAAAATAATTCACCAGCTCTTCCACACGCACGGCATCTTTCGGGGGTAAGCGGCCCTGGTTCAGGAAGCGCCGTACATTGCTGTAGCTGCCCGTGTCCACATCCAGGCTGAGCGTGGACAGCGCTTCCTGCGTGGTGAGCTTGACCGGATTGTCGGAAAGGTTCTGGTATTTCTCGCGGTCTTCCATGAGCGGCATGGCGAAATCCGCTGCCACGGATGCGGGGGCGGGAGCATAGGCCATATTGCCTGCCACGAAGCCGGCAATGCGTTTGGCCTCCATGTGCCGCGATTTTTCGGCGCGGCTGCGCAACTCCGCTTCTGCCGCCACGGGCGCGGGAGGAGGCTGCATTGCTTGCGGCGGCTGGGGCGGCAAGGTTTCCTGCGGCGACTGCTGCGCGCAGGCAGAGACAAGCAGGGCCAGTGTCAGGCTGGAGGCCAGCAGGGTGAGGGAAGGCTTTTTGCCTTGTAGGAATGGCACGGTGTTCTCCGGGTGGTGGTCGTTCACTGGGTTAAACGCTGCCGCCCGGCAAAAAGGGTTAAGTGCCTGAAAATATTTTTTCTCCCTTTTCTTCCTGTGCCTTTCATCCCCCCTGTCCTCCGCTTCTGGCGCCAGGCCAACCGGCAGAAGCCCTGAACAGGCCCTTACACTTTGCCCCGGCTGCCGCTAGGCGGTGCCGGGAGCTGCTTGCTAGAGTTTTCTGCCGGCATGAGCCGGCCAGAAACGGATGACAAGCATGTCGGAATACCTGCGCAAGAATTTCGAGGAGGTCGATCTCAGCCCCGGCCGCGGCCGTATCAGCGGCACGCTGTCGGTGGCGCTGGGCCTGCTGGGCGTGATGGGGGCGCTCTGCTTCCTCTTTCCCGATCTTCTGACCTCGCCGGATTTCCAGCCGCTCTACAACACTCGCTTGCTGCGCGGCCTGCTCTTCGCGGGCATAGGTAGTGGTTTCGCCTTTGGCTTCTACAGCGTGATGCAGGGGGGTTCGCGCTGGCTGGGGCTGGCGGGACTTGCGCTCACCACGCTGGCCGCGGTACTGGGCAGCATGGAAACCGAGCGTGCGATTCCGGCACAGCGCAGCCTTTATGCCGGCCTTGATTATTTCGTGCTGACGCTGCTGGTGCTGGCCCTGGTTTTCATTCCGATGGAGCGGCTTTTTCCCAAGAGCCCGGCCCAGAAAACCCTGCGCCGGGGCTGGACGACCGACATGAAATATTTCCTCTTCAGCCACCTCGGCATACAGCTCATCAGCTTCTTCACCGTGATTCCGGCCCAGCATTTCTTTGCCTGGCTCATCAATGCCGATTTCCAGCGCGCCATTGCCGCGCAGCCAGTCTGGCTGCAGTTCGTGGAAATACTGGTCGTGGTGGATTTCACCACGTACTGGATGCACCGCAGCATGCACGAGATTCCCTGGCTGTGGAAAATCCATGCCGTGCACCACTCCACCGAGCAGATGGACTGGCTGGCCTCGTCACGCATTCACTTTCTGGAAATTGTCGCCAATCGCCTGCTGGGCTATCTGCCCATTTTCATCCTGGGTTTTGCGCCAGCGGCGGTTTATGCCTATCTGGTTTTTGTTTCCTTTCATGCCATTTTCATCCATGCCAATGTGCGTTTCCGTTTTCCGGGCTTGCGCTGGGTGATTGCCACGCCGGAATTCCACCACTGGCACCATACCTCGCAGGATGAAGGCGTGGACATCAACTATGCCGGTTTCCTGCCGCTGTACGACAAGCTGTTCGGGACTGTCTACATGCCACGGCACCTGCCGGAGAAATACAGCACGCGTGGCCAGCCCCTGCCGCAGGGTTTTGTCGACCAGTTCCTGTATCCCTTCCGGCAATGGAAGGAAATGCGCCGGTCGCGCTGAAATGAAAAATCCCCGCTGATGCGGGGATTTTTTCAGGAGCAGGAAAGTCGCCGGCATTTCAATAGTCAGTGCCGGGAGTTCGCGCCTGCATGACCGGTTCTTCGCCAACTGGAATGGAAGGCATCAATACGGCTCCCTCTTCCCGCCATGGCTTGATGAGGCCGTAGCAGGCCAGCACCATGGCCCAGCATATCCAGGCCGACCAGAGATTGTGCGAAAGGAAATGCGCGCCCTGCATCATGCGGCTCCAGCCCATGAAAAAGCCGGCGCCCAGTGCCAGCAGCAGTGCCTGCAACTGGCGTTTGCCCTGCAACAGCGGCACCAGTGCCAGCAGGGCAAAGCCACCGCTGGCGTGGCCGCCGGGAAAGCAGCGGCCGGCATCGGAGAGCGTGAACAGGGGCGGGTCCAGCAAATGGTGGAAGGCGGCCTGGCCGCCGTAGAGATCAAGATTCCAGGGGCAGGGATGCGTGGTGGTTTTTTTCAGCAGGCCAACCATCAGCGGGCCAGCCAGCGAAGCGGCCAGCAGATAACCCAGTACGCGCGGGCGTCGCCAGAACGGCGGCAATATCTGCTGCAGGGTGGCGGGACTGAGCCAGGCCAGCAGCAGGGTGACGACGTTGAGCCCGACCAGGAAAAACAGCACGCTGCGCGGACCACCGTGGCTCAGCGCTTCGAACCAGTGCAGCTCGCGCCAGGGAAAAATGCCGCGGCTGCTGTCGAAGTAATGATTTTCCAGCCAGACATCGAGGCCGCTGTAATCACTCATAAGCGGCAGCGGCAGGGTGAGCAGCAGGGCAAGACTGCCCGACTTCAACATGGATGTGGCGGCGGGATGGGGTTCGCGTCGGGGCATGGAGGTGCTCCGGAGAATGAGGGAGGCATTTTCCGGACCCGGGGTGAATCCCGCCGTGAGGGGCGTGTGAGGATTTTGTGAGAAGACGGAGTGCCGGAAGGGCGTTGGCCGGCACGGCTGGCGGTAGTTTTTCCAGTGGCTCTGCAGGCATGGCTCTCTTTTTGAGAGCCTTCGTCATCCCGGCGAAGGCCGGGATCCCTGCGACGCTGATTTTCTGGCGGCTTCATGGGTTCTGGCCTCTGCCCGAACGATGACAGAGGAGAGGGGCGTCAAATATGTAAGCCCCCTTTTTTGAGACATTCCTCAAGCTGCCAGGGCTGAGCCTTCTGGCAGAAGGCTCAGGGCAGGGTAATGGTCAGGCGCACGCCGGTGGGCAGAACGCTGATGTCGCAGGACCAGCCCAGCAGCTTGCAGGCGCGGTGCAGGATGGAAAGTCCCATGCCTTCGCCGCCTTCATTGCGTATGCCGACCGGCAGCAGGGCCGGGGCCGGGGCGTGGTCTTCAATGCGCAGCACGCGGCCGTCGAAGTCCACGCGCAGTTCGGCGCCGTCGGCATGCAGGCGCGCATTGGCCAGGGCATTGCGCAGGATGAGTTCCAGCAGCAGTGGGTCGGCCAGCAGGGTGGCGTCGTCCGCCAGGGAGTTGCGCAACTGTGTGCGGCTGGCGCGGTCATGGGCCAGGTCGCGCCAGATGCGCTCCACCAGTGCGCGCAGGGGAACGGGTTCGCGCACCGGCGCCAGCGTGCTGCGCGCCAGGCGCAGTATCTGTTCGATGAGTGCGCGCATGCGTTCCACCTGCGTGATGATGTCGGCGCTGCGCTGCTGCAGGTCGGCATTGTCCGCATGCTGCAGGGCGATGAATTCCGCCTGTCCGCGTACCACGCTCAGCGGTGTGCGCAATTCATGGCTGAGATGCGCGGAAAAATCCCGTTCGCGTTCCAGCAACAGGCTTTGCCGGGCGCGATAGTCATCCAGTGCCGAGGCCAGCGCATGCACTTCGGCTTCCATGTTGTCATGCGCCAGCAGGTGGTCGTCGTGCTGGCGCACGGAACCGGAGAGGGCGGTGAGGTTGGCGAGCACGCGGCCACTCAGCCAGTAGATGCAGAGGATGGCCAGCCCGCCCGAAAGCAGCACGGCCACGCCCAGCGTGATCATGAGCTCGGTGAAGCCGTCCTCGAATTTTTCCACGTCGTGGGCGAGCAGGAAGCGGGTGCCGTCTTCGTCGTGCACCACGAAATGATATTCGTTGCCGCCGATGTAGACCTCGTGGTTGCCGGGCCCGAAAGGGTGGAATTCCGCCGGCACGTCGGCGCCCGGATGGCCGGCCGGGTAGCTGTAGAGGAAGAGGCGGGGCACGTTCGGTTTCAGCAGCGTGCCGGATTGATGGTAGAGCTGCAGGGTGTAGTGCAGTTGCTCGGCCAGCACGGCGTCTATCATTTCTTCCTGGCGCTCGTCGAGCTCCAGCGCGGTGGCCACGTACTGGGCAATAAGCAGGGCCAGCAGGCCGCCGCCCACCAGCTGCACCATGCGGGCGCGCAGGCCCGGGTTGCGTTTCATGGGTGTATGTCCAGACGATAGCCGCGCCCGTGCACGGTGATGATCTCGCAGTGGCTGCCGGGCGTGGCAACCAGCTTGCGGGCCTGGTAGAGCACCTGCCGCAGTTTGTCGCTGTTGTCCTGGCTTTCCTTCCACAGGCGCAGCTCCAGCTGCTCGTGGGTGAAGACATGCCCGGGCTCGCGCATCAGGGTTTCCAGCAATTGCAGGGTTTTCGGGCCGGCGCTGAGGATGTGTCCGTCGAGCGTGAGCTCGTAGCGTGCCAGGTCAAAACGCAGCTTGCCGCAGTGCAGGATGCTGTCTTCGCGCATATTGCCGCGACGTTGCAGGGCCAGCAGCCGCGCTTCCACTTCGGCCAGGGAAAACGGCTTCACCACATAATCATCGGCGCCGGCCTCGAAGCCTTCGAGCTTGTCGCTTTCGCTGTCGCGCGCTGTCAGCACGAGCACGGGAATCGGCATCTGCATTTCTTCGCGGATGAGGCGCAGGAAGCGCAGACCTTCCATGCGCGGCAGACCGCGGTCCAGCACGATGGCGTCAAAACGGCTTTCGTCCAGCAGGGCCAGTGCACGGGGAGCGCTCGCCGCCCAGTCGGCCTCATGGCCACGCGCCTGCAGATAATCCACCAGCAAGGCGGCAATGCTGCTGTCGTCTTCCACGATCAGTATGTGCATGGGATTCCGCCTGTGCGGGATAAGGTGGGCTGATGCTAGCGCAAATCCGTGCTGTGGAACGGTCATTGCTCGGTGCTGTTATTAGTTGCCGCCGCTGAAGCCCAGTTGCCGCCAGGCCTCATACACCACCACGGCCACGCTGTTGGAAAGATTGAGGCTGCGGCTTTCCGGCCGCATGGGCAGGCGCAGTTTCTGTTCCGCTGCCAGCGTGGCCAGTAATTCGGCCGGCAGGCCGCGCGTTTCCGGCCCGAAGAGGAAGGCGTCGTTTTCCGCCACGGCCAGTTCGAAACAGGAGCGCGAGCCCTTGGTGGTAAGGGCAAACAGGCGTGGCGGTTTTACCGCTGCGATGAAAGCGTCCAGTGTGTCATGCACTTTCAGATCGGCCCACTCGTGATAGTCGAGGCCGGCACGTTTGAGCTTGCTGTCGTCCAGATCAAAACCCAGCGGCTTGATGAGGTGCAGGCGTGCGCCGGTATTGGCGCAGAGGCGGATGATATTGCCGGTGTTGCCGGGAATCTCCGGCTGGAAGAGAACGATGTGCAGCATGGGTTGTGTCAACCGGGGGGAAGCAGGTGCGTTAAACAAGGCATGAAGGCCGGCGCCGGGTTCTTCTTGCAAATCATCCCTGTAGATCGAGGAAAATCCAATGAATGCCAAGCATACCGTTCTTGCCCTTTCCCTGCTGGCCCTGAGTGGCCTGAGCCAGGCCGGCGATCATCGTGATCATGGCCGTGATGGCGACCGGGGCCCGCGTGCCGAGTACCGGCAGCCGCGCGAGAGCTTTACCGAAGAAACCGTGCGCAAGACCGCTGACGGCAAGACCAGCAAGCGCAAGGTCGAGCAGAAGGTGACGGACACAGGTTTCAGCCGCAAGAGCAGCTTTACCAATGCCGACGGCAAGACCGCCACACGTGAAGTCACGGTCAGCCAGGACAAGGACAAGAAATCTTTCAGCCGCAGTGAAAAGGGTACGGATTTCGATGGCAAGAGCTGGTCGCGCGAGTTCAAGGGCGAGGGCCAGCGCGATGGCGGCAAGCCGCATCGCCGTGGTGGTGGCATCGCCGCCAAAAACGGCAATGTGAGCAAGGCCGACGGCAGCGCGAGCGAAAACCCCGCGGTCAAGCCCAGGTCTTGATGGGCAAGTAGGCCCGGGGCCCTTGGGCCCCGGGCATTGGCAAGCTGAGGGCGATGACGATGGACATCTTTTTTGCGGCACTGCTACTGGCCGCTTCCCTGTTTCCTCTTTCTTCCTTGCTTTGAATGGCCTGGCGTGTTGTCAACCCATACGATCTTTGCGCGTTGACTGGCCCATGAGGCTGGGCATGAGGGGCAGAGATGACGGCTGGACGGTTTCCCGGTTTCAGGAGTTGCGGTGAATAAAAGCAGTGTGGCCGTGGTCAGGCTTGAGGCAGGAGAAAGCCTTGCGTATGGTAGCCAGCCCGCTGCTGCCGACCCGCTCGCCATGACGCCAACGCCACCTCTCAATCTCGATGCCTTCTTGCGCTCGGTGGGTCGCCGCGCGCAGGTGATGGCCGAGATTTCCACGCGCGACCGTGAAGCAGCGCTGGATATCGTGCAGGACAGCATGTTGCGCCTGGCCACGCGCTATGCCGACAAGCCGCCGGCCGAGTGGGGCCCGCTGTTCCAGACCATCCTGCAGAGCCGCATCATGGACTGGCACCGCAGCCGTACCCGGCGCGGCAAGTGGTTCACCTGGCTGCAGGCGCCGGCAGACGATCCTGATGCCGATCCCTGGGCCGATGTACCCGAACAGCAGAGTTCTGATCCTGCCCTGCTCATGGAGCGCGCCCGCGACATGGAAACCGTGCAGGCGGCGCTGGCCGATCTGCCCCTGCGCCAGCAACAGGCCTTCATGCTGCGTATCTGGGAAGGCCTGGACACGGCAGAAACGGCAGCCGCCATGGGCTGCTCCGAAGGCAGTGTAAAAACCCATTTGTCACGCGCCATGCACAGCTTGCGGGCGCGTCTGGAAGGCGCCGGCGAAAGCCCGGCGTCAGGCATGAGCAAGAAAAAGCGCACTGGTGAAGTGTCGCTTGGCGAGGTGGATGATGTCTGAATCCGACAAGCGTGATCAGGAACTGCAGCAGCGCCTGCGGCAGACGCTGGACGAAGCAGCGGCACGCCCCGATCCGCTGCTGGACGCGGCCCTGTCGGCCACGCGCGCGCAGATTGCCGCGCGGGCACACAGGCCGCGCCATTCCCCGTGGTGGCTGGCGGGCGGCTTTGCCGTGGCCGCCAGCCTGGCCGTGGTGCTGGTGCTGCCGCTGGGCGGCGGCCTGCCCACCGGCCCGGTCAGCGCGCCCGTCGTGGCCGCCGGCCCGGCCATGCCCGATGCCGACCTGCAACTGCTTCAGGACATGGACATGCTGGCGGCCCTGGGCAGCGAGACCTGATCCCGGCAACACGATCCGAGACCCAAGAGAAATGAAGCTGACATTCCTGCCCCTGCTGCTCCTGCTGGTGGCGCCCCTGGCGCAGGCCGAAGGCCGTTCCTTCGACAGCCTGGATGCACAGACCCAGGCCGCGCTGGCTCCCTTGAAGGAGCGCTGGAACAGCCTGCCACCCGAACGCCAGGAAGAAATGCTGCAGCGCGCGCAGAAATGGCAGCAGCTTTCTCCGGCGCAGAAGAACGAGATGCGCGACCGCTACCAGCGCTTCCAGCAGCTGACGCCGGAAAAGCGCGAGGAATTGCAGAAGCGCTATGAGCGCTTCCAGCGCCTGCCGCAGCAAGACCGCGAAGCCCTGCGGGAAAAATGGGAATCCATGCCGCCGCAGGAGCGTGAAAGGGAAAAGCAGAAATTCCGTGATGCCAGCCCCGACGAGCGCCGTGAAATGCGGCGCGAGTTCCGCCGCGAAGCCGGCGAGAAATACGATGGCGAGCATGCCGGCCGTGGCCACGGCCGGGACAGACACAAAAAAGACCGTGAATGAAAAAAGGCGCCATCGGCGCCTTTTTTCATGGGATTTTCATACATAAAAACGCAAGGTCCGTCATTCGCGCGCAAGCGGGAATCTCAGGATGTTTGGCGGGGCTTTAAACAGGGAGATGATTTGCTGCGCTCACACTTCGGGCCAGCCTGCGGCTGTTCAATCCCTCAAGGGGACTTATTACAGTTACAGGCGCGCCCTGCGGGATTTATGTACTCCACTCCCTGAATACATGTTTATTCCCTGCATGCATGTCTCGCCCAGAACCACTGTTTTGCAGGCCGGGCTTCAGCCCGACAAGCTGCAAATCAGAAAATCACTTGCCCCGAAGCAAATCCGCCGGCACTGCTCCCCGCAAATTCATTCCTCTTCTTCCTCTCCCACCTCCATCTTCAACTCCTTGATCTTGCGCGTCAGCGTATTGCGGCCCCAGCCCAGCAACTCAGCGGCATCGCGACGACGGCCGCCGGTATGGTTGAGCGCCGTGGTGATCATGATTTTCTCGAAGGCCGGCATGGCGGTGTCGAGCAGCGGGCCGCTGCCATTCAACAAGGCCTTGCGCGCCCAGTCCGAGAGTGCCTGTTCCCAGTTCTGTGCGGGTTTTTGCGTGTCGCTGTCACTGCCATGGCGCATTTCCGGCGGCAGGTCGCTCACCAGGATTTCGCGGCCCGAGGCCATCACGGTCAGCCAGCGGCAGGTATTCTCCAGCTGGCGCACATTGCCGGGAAAAGGCAGTTGCTGCAGATAGGCGGCCGTTTCCGGGCGCAGCACCTTGTGCTCCACGTTCAGCTCGCGCGCAGCGCGCACGAGGAAGTAGGCGGCCAGCGCCGGAATATCCTCGCGGCGATCGCGCAGGCGGGGAATATGCACGCGTATCACATTGAGGCGGTGGAACAGGTCCTCGCGGAACTTGCCTTCCGTCACGGAGCGTTCGAGGTTCTGGTGGGTGGCGGCGATGATGCGCACGTCCACTTTCACCGGCATGTGGCCCCCGACGCGGTAGAACTCACCGTCGGCCAGCACGCGCAAAAGACGTGTTTGCGTTTCCAGCGGCATGTCGCCGATTTCATCCAGGAACAGCGTGCCGCCATTGGCCTGCTCGAAGCGGCCCTGGCGCTGCGCGCTGGCGCCCGTGAAGGCGCCTTTTTCATGGCCGAACAATTCCGACTCCATCAGGTCCTTGGGAATGGCGGCCATGTTCAGGGCAATGAAAGGCCGGCCGGCACGTGGCGAATGACGGTGCAGGGCATGCGCCACCAGCTCCTTGCCGGTGCCGGATTCGCCGTTGATGAGCACGGTGATGTTGGAATTGGAAAGGCGGCCGATGGCGCGGAAAACTTCCTGCATGGCCGGCGATTCGCCAATGATTTCCGGCGTGGCACCCGCTTCCACCGGCGTGCCGGCATTTTTCAGCTGCTCGTGGTGATGGGCGACGGCGCGCTTCACCAGCGCAATGGCATCGTCCACGTCGAACGGCTTGGGCAGGTATTCAAACGCGCCTCCCTGGTAGGAGGATACGGCCGAGTCCAGGTCCGAATGTGCCGTCATGATGATGACGGGCAGTTCGGGATGCTCGCGCCGTATGCGCGTGAGCAGAGACAGTCCGTCCATGCCGGGCATGCGGATGTCACTGATGATGGCGTCGGGCTGCTCGCGGGCCAGCCGCGCCAGGGCGCTGTTGCCGTCTTCAAAGACTGTGGCGGCAAGGCCCTCCTGCATGAGGGCCTTTTCCAGCACCCAGCGGATGGAACGGTCATCATCGATGATCCAGACCTTGGATTCGGCCATCACTTGTTTACTCCGTGTTCTTGCTCGACTGGCAACAAAATGCTGAAGGTGGTTTGTCCGGGACGTGATTCGCATTCGATCAGGCCCTGGTACTGGCTGATGATGTCCTGTGCAATCGAGAGGCCAAGTCCGCTGCCATTCGCGCGCCCGCTCACCATGGGATAGAAAATCGTCTCCAGCAGCGCGGGCGGAATGCCGGGACCGTTGTCGGTGATGTCTATGCGCATGACCAGGCGATGCCGCACGGCGCCTATCGTGAACTGGCGCAGGTGGCGCGTGCGCAGCGTGATCTGTGCATCCTGCTGCTCCGGATTTTCCAGCAGGGCCTGCAGGGCATTGCCGCCGATGTTCAGCAGCACCTGTATGAGCTGCTCCGGATCGGCATTGAGTTCGGGCAGGGACGGGTCGTAGTCGCGGCGTATCTGCACGCGGCCGTCGGCCTCCACCAGCATCAGCGAGCGCACGCGCTCCAGGCATTCGTGGATGTTCACCGGCTGCATTTCCGGCAGTTTGCGCGGGCCCAGCATGCGGTCGGCGAGATTGCGCAGGCGATCCGTCTCTTCCACGATGATGCTGGTGTATTCGCCAAGGTCGGCGCCGGGCGCAGTGCGCGCCAGCAATTGCGCGGCGCCGCGTATGCCGCCCAGGGGATTCTTGATTTCGTGTGCCACGCCGCGGACCAGCGCGCGCGCCGCCTGGTGGCTGGCGAGCAGGGCTTCTTCGCGCGAGATGCGCAGCAGCCTGTCCATCTGCTGCATTTCTATCAGCAGCGATACCGGCTCCCCCGGAATCAGCAGCGGCGCGGCCGTGTAATCCACAATGATTTCCTGCGTGCCCACGCGCAGGTGCACTTCGCGCTTGGTGAAGGGATGCGAGGTGGCCAGGGTTTCACGCAGGGCACCGGCGGTGTCGGCATTGCCCGCTTCCACGAAGCATTCGGTGAACGGCATGCCGGTGGCGCGGGCACGGCTGACGGCCAGCAGCGCCTCGGCAGCGGGGTTGAGGTAGCGCACGATCAGGGCCGCATCGACCAGGAGCACGGCGGTACTCAGGTTTTCCAGCAGCCTTCGGGCAAAGAGGTTGTTGTCCTGCATGGGGTCCTGCCGACGGTGAGCCCGGATGGTGGTATCGGCCGGGCCTGGTGCAGCCAGGTCCAGCAATAAATGCACCAACCCGGCCAGGCCCGCTGCATCAGGGTGGTGCATGGTCTCTTGCCGCACTGGGCCGGCCAGTTGTGCGCCATTTCTGGGCTTGATGCACCGTATTGGGGCGTTCGTGCTGAAGCATAGGCGTTGCCGGCGAAGCTGTCGCGCTTCCGGCTATGCTGGCCGCCCACCGGGACGGGCAGTACAATTGCGCGCTTTTTACCCAGCCGGCCCCTCATTCCCAGCGGGCCTGCCAGATTCCGGTTCACCCGGTGGAGCCCTCATGTCCAGCACCCAACCCAAGGTCGGTTTTGTCAGCCTCGGCTGTCCCAAGGCCCTGGTGGATTCCGAACGCATCCTCACCCAGCTCAAGGCCGAGGGATACGAAGTCTCGCCCACCTATGACGGCGCCGATCTCGTGGTGGTGAACACTTGCGGTTTCATTGATTCAGCCGTGCAGGAGTCGCTGGATGCCATTGGCGAGGCGCTGGCGGAAAACGGCAAGGTCATCGTGACCGGCTGCCTTGGCAAGCGCGAAGACGCCATCCGCGACGTGCATCCTTCCGTGCTGAAAGTCACCGGCCCGCACGCCTACGAAGAAGTGATGGGGGCCGTGCACCAGTACCTGCCGCCCAAGCACGATCCTTTCCTCGACCTCGTGCCGCCGCAGGGCATACGCCTGACCCCGAAGCATTATGCCTACCTGAAAATTTCCGAAGGCTGCAATCACCGCTGCACTTTCTGCATCATTCCCTCCATGCGCGGTGATCTGGTGTCGCGTCCGGTGGGCTCTGTCTTGCAGGAAGCGGAAAACCTGGCCAAGGCCGGTGTGAAGGAAATTCTCGTGATTTCACAGGACACCAGCGCTTATGGCGTGGACCTGAAATACAAGCTGGATTTCTGGGGCGGCCGCCCGGTGAAAACGCGCATGAAAGAAATGTGCGAAGCGTTGGGGAGCCTGGGGATATGGGTGCGCCTGCATTATGTGTATCCCTATCCGCATGTGGACGAGATCATTCCGCTGATGGCGGAGGGCAAAATCCTTCCCTATCTGGATATTCCTTTCCAGCACGGCAGCCCGAGCGTGTTGAAGCGCATGAAGCGTCCGGCCCATGCCGAAAATACGCTGGAGCGCATCCGCAAATGGCGTGAAATCTGCCCCGAGCTCACGATCCGTTCCACCTTCATTGTCGGCTTCCCGGGTGAAACCGAAGCAGAATTCCAGGAACTGCTGGACTGGTTGCAGGAAGCGCAACTGGATCGCGTGGGCTGCTTCACTTATTCGGAAGTGGATGGCGCCCCGGCCAATGAGCTGCCCGATCCGGTACCGGACGACGTGAAGCAGGAACGCTACGAGCGCTTCATGAAACTGGCTGCGGAAATTTCCGCCGAGCGCCTGATGCGCAAGATAGGCACGGAAATCGATGTCATCGTGGATGAGATCGACGAGGAAGAAAACGTCGCCATCGCCCGCTCCCGTGCCGACGCGCCGGAAATCGACGGTAATGTCTTCATCGAGCGTGACGACATCCGCAGCATCAAGCCGGGCGACATCCTGCGCGTGCGTGTGACGGATGCCAACGAGTACGACCTGTTTGCCGAATGAGGCGGGGTGCGCGCTGGATGAGGGAGCTGTCGGATGGGCAGGCAGGGGAGATGTTCCCTGCCTTTTTCTGCAGCAGGATACGAGCAGGCGGCATTGACGCCGGGGCCGTCCTTTCCTAGGGTTGCATGACCCCGCGGAGGGATCGCCCCCCGACCAAAAAGGATTCCTGCCATGATGAAGAAGCTTGCCCTGGCCTTTACCCTTTGCATGCCCCTGACAGCTTTTGCCGGCCCCTACCTCATCGTGGGTGGCGCCATGGGCACGGCAGATCTTGATGACGTTACGCCGGCCGGCGCCACGGTGGACGACAATTTCGGTCGTGCCCTTGTGGGCATAGGTGCCGACATCAATCCCTATCTGGGCCTGGAAGCGCTCTACATGACGGAGGCCGAGGTTTCCATTTCCATGCCTCCGGACGAGCTGACGATCAAGAGCTCCGGTTTCCAGTTCGCCCTGCTGGGCAAGGCCCCCCTCACGCAGCAGCTCAGTCTTTTCGGCAAGCTCTCCGGAAATTACCTGGAAGTGAAGGCAGATGACACGCTTACAGGCTCGGACAAGGACAGCAATTTCCAGCTGGGCTTTGGTGTCGGTCTGCATTACCAGGTGAACGATGCCGTGGGCCTGCGCCTGACTGGCGAGCGCATACAGATACGTGATGCCATCAATGGCCAGGGTGACTCCGATCTGGACCAGGCCAGCCTGGCGGTAACCTTCGCTTTCTGAAAGGCATTTTCCGGGAAACGGACCGCTTGCGGTCCGTTTTGTTTTTGGGCCGGTCCTCCCACCGGTTTTCATTGCCGTACACAGGAGTGTCGTGATGCAGGAAATTCCCGTTCGTGCGGCAGATGGCCACACTTTCAGGCTCAGGCTTTTTGCGGCACCAAAACCACGCGCGGCTTTCCTCCTGTGTCCGGCCATGGGCGTGGCAGCTTCTTATTACGACCGCTTTGCCGGCGAACTGGCAGCACAAGGGTTTGCCGTGGCGGTAACCGACCTGCGTGGTCAGGGCAGCAGTTCCCTGCGTGCTTCGCGTCGCGTGGACTGGGGCTATGCCACCATGGTCGAGCAGGACTGGCCGGCCATGACCTCGGCCCTGCAGGCGCGCCTCCCGGGGCTGCCGCTTTATTTCCTGGGCCACAGCCAGGGCGGGCAACTGGCCCTGCTTTATCTGGCGCATCAACCGCAGGGCGTCAGCGGTGTTATCACCATCGCCTGCGGCAGTACCTACTTTCGCGGCTGGCCCTTTCCACAAAGCCTGGGGATTCTGCTGCAAACGCAATTCGTGCGCCTGCCAGCGCTGCTGCTGGGCTATTTCCCGGGCAAGAGGCTGGGTTTTGGCGGGCGGCAGGCGCGTTCGGAAATGGCGGACTGGGCCAATGCAGCCGTGCACGGGCGTTATGACCTGATCAATGCCGGCATGGATTACGAGGCCGGACTGAAAAAGGTGTTGCTGCCGGTACGCGTTTTTTCATTGGAGGGCGATGATTTTGCGCCGGCAGGTGCCGCCGCCTTTCTGGCGTCCAAGCTGCCTTCAGCGCGGCACATCCATCTGGACGCCGGTGTACTGCCTGTCGGCGCGCGCGATCACTTCCGTTGGAGTCGCCACGGCGAGGTCGTGATTCCTTTCCTGCTGGAGGCTGTTGGCTTGTCTTTCCCGTAGGAGAGAGGGTTCAGAGGGAGAGGGTGAGGCGGGCGCCTGCCTGTTCACTGCAGACGCGGGAGAGCAGGGCGGCCAGGCTTTCACTCGTGGTATTGCAGAACCAGCCGTCATCCCTGCGGCCGCAGTGGAAGCCGCCCGAGCGCGCTGCCACCCAGATTTCGCGGGTGGCGAGCTGGCGGTTGATGATGACCTTGCTGCCGTTTTCAAACGTGAGCGTGAGTATGCCGCCGCTCATTTCAAAATCGATGTCATGCTCGTCCTGCAGGGTCTCCACGGCTTCTTCTATGGCCAGCAGGGTGGCATCGGCGGCCTGGTTGAATTCGCTCTCGTTCATGGTTTTCGCCCCGGTGGTGGGTCTTGCAAGCAGGGTCGCGATGATAGCCCCAGGCACCAGGACCATGCCATGAGCGACGCCGGTCGTTATAATCGTGGCCCCTCTCCTTTTTCCCGGGTGCCTGCCCATGTCCCGTTCCCTGTTTGTCCTGCTGCTCGCGGCCTGTGTGACGGCCTGTGGCCAGAAGGGTCCGCTCTATATGCCGGCCAAGCCGCCTGCTGCGGATGCTGCCGCTCCGGCAGCGCCGGCAGCAGAAGAGAAAAGGGATGAAGAGAAGAAAGACGAAGCTGCCACGCCTGAAAATGGTGGCGCCGTCGCCAACCCTGCTGCCGCCCACTGAGTTGTTTATGGATCATTTCACCTACCAGAACGGCGAGCTCTTTGCCGAAGAACTGCCCCTGAGCCAGATTGCTGCCCGTTTCGGCACCCCGGCCTATGTCTATTCCCGTGCCGCGCTGGAGCAGAACTATCGCGCTTTTGACGAGGCCTTTGCCGGCATCCCGCACCAGGTCTGCTATGCGGTGAAGGCCAATTCCAATATTGCCGTGCTGAATGTGCTGGCCCGTCTTGGTGCTGGTTTCGACATCGTTTCCGGTGGCGAGCTGGAACGTGCCCTGGCTGCGGGTGCCGAGCCCGGCAAGATCGTGTTCTCCGGTCTCGGCAAGCAGGAGGCGGAAATTGCCCGGGCGCTGGAAGTCGGCATTGCCTGTTTCAATGTGGAATCGGATGCAGAAATCGACCGCATCAATGCCGTAGCCGTGAGCCTGGGCAAGACCGCGCCGGTGTCCCTGCGCGTGAATCCGGATGTGGATGCGCAGACGCATCCCTATATCTCCACCGGCCTCAAGGAAAACAAGTTCGGCATCGATATCGCCGTGGCGCCTGCGGTCTACCTGCGCGCGCAGAAGTTGCCGGGCCTGCGTATTGTCGGCGTGGACTGCCATATCGGTTCCCAGCTCACCCAGACCACGCCTTTTGTGGATGCGCTCAAGCGCGTGCTGGAACTGGTGGACACCCTGGCGGCCCACGGCATCGTCATCGAGCACCTGGATATCGGTGGTGGTCTCGGTGTGCGTTACCGCGAAGAGCAGCCGCCCACGCCGGGTGAATACGCCAATGCACTCAAGCCCCTGCTGGCCGGTCGCCAGCTCAAGATTTACATGGAGCCGGGCCGTGCCATTGCCGCCAATGCCGGCGTATTGCTGGCCAGGGTGGAGTTCCTCAAGCCCACGGCGCACAAGAACTTCGCCATCATCGATGCCGCCATGAACGACCTTATCCGTCCTTCTCTTTATGGCGCCTGGATGGACATCGTGCCCCTGCGCCCGCGCAGCGATGACACGATTGCCCGTGTCTACGATGTGGTCGGCCCGGTCTGCGAGACCGGCGACTTCCTGGGCAAGGAGCGCGAGCTGAAGATAGAGGCGGGCGATCTGCTGGCCGTGAAGGGCGCCGGTGCCTACGGCTTTGTCATGAGCTCCAACTACAACACCCGTGGCCGTGCTGCCGAGGTCATGGTCGACGGCATCGCCGCCAGCCTGGTACGTCGTCGCGAAACTGTGGCCGATCAGCTGGGTCTGGAATCGCTGCTGCCCTAGCTCGCGTCCCGTAGGAGCGGCTTTAGCCGCGAACCCGAACGGAACGGTTCGCGGCTAAAGCCGCTCCTACGGGGACGGGTCACAAGGCGCCTGCGGCGATCGAGCCCGGATTCATTGGGATTGAACCCGGCGGGCCGGCCCCCCAGAATAGCCCGCAAGTGCGGGCTTTTTTGTGGGCGCCTTTCCGTCTTGGAAGGGCCTCCGGGTTCGCGATCAGTATTGGAGTCCGTCATGCGTCTGGAATTCACCAAGATGCACGGCCTCGGCAATGATTTTGTGGTGATCGATCTGGTGAGTCAGCGCGTCAAGCTGACCCCGGAGCAGATAAGGGAACTCGCCGACCGCCATTTTGGCGTCGGTTTCGACCAGCTCCTGCTGGTGGAGCCTCCGGAAACGCCCGAGGTGGATTTCCGCTACCGCATCTTCAATGCCGATGGGTCCGAGGTTTCGCAGTGCGGCAATGGCGCGCGCTGCTTTGCCCGTTTTGTGCGCGACCGCCGTCTCACCCAGAAAAAGGTGCTGAAGGTGGAAACCGCCAGCGGCATCATCGAGCTGCGTGCCGATGATGATGGCTGGGTCACCGTGGACATGGGCGCGCCGCGTTTTGCGCCGGCACAAATTCCCTTCCAGGCTGATGCCGAAGCGCTGACTTATCGCGTGGATGTGGCAGGCCAGAATGTGGAACTGGCCACGGTGAATATGGGCAATCCGCATGCCGTGCTGCGTGTCGAGAATGTCGACACCGCTGCGGTGGAAACCCTGGGGCCGGCACTGGAGTCACATGCGCGTTTTCCCGAGCGCGTGAATGTGGGTTTCATGCAGATTGTGGACAAGCAGCATATCCGCCTGCGTGTGTTCGAGCGTGGCAGTGGCGAAACCCTGGCTTGTGGCACCGGTGCCTGCGCGGCCGCTGTTGCCGGCATACGTCTGGGCTGGCTGCAAAGCCCGGTGATGGTGAAGCTGCCCGGCGGCGAGCTGGAAATCCGCTGGGATGGCGAAGGCCAGCCCGTGATCATGCACGGCCCGACAGCGCGCGTATTCGAAGGCGTGCTGCGTCTGCCGGATCTGCGCCAGGAAAACTCTGGCCGTAACAGGCAAGGCAATAAAACGGAGCGGCAGCGTCGGCGTTAAGCCGGCCTGTCCCAATAAAAAGGAAACATCATGTCCGGCGAATTTCCCTCTGAAGCCCAGGTCGCGGCCTATCTCAAGTCGCACCGGGATTTTTTCGAGCGTCATCCGGACTTGCTGACCGAGCTTTCCGTGCCCCATGCCAGCGGTGGCGCTGTCTCGCTGGTGGAGCGCCAGGTCAGCGTGCTGCGCGAACGTAATGTCGAGCTGCGCGAGCGCCTGCATCGCCTGCTCGATGTCGCGCGTGAAAACGACATGCTGTTTGAAAAAATGCGCGGTCTGATTCTCGCCCTGCTGGAGTCGGACAGCCTGGCGGATCTCGCTGCTGCACTGGAGCGCGAGCTCAAGGCGCGCTTCAGTTCCGAGTTCGTGAGCTTCCTGCTGTTTGATGCCAAGGGCGCTACCGGCGCTGCGCAGAGCGTGCATCTGCAGGATGCGCAGGATCATGTGCCATCTCTGATCAAGGGCCGCCAGGCCATTGCCGGTCAGCTGCGCCGCGAAGAGCTCACCTTCCTGTTTGGTCATGAAGGCGAGCAGGTGAAATCCTGTGCCGTGGTGCCGCTGCAGGCAGATCGCCCGCTGGGCCTGCTCGCCATCGGTTCCAGCAGTGCCGAACATTTCCGCACGTCCATGGATACGCTTTTCATCAGCTTTGTGGGCGATGTGCTGGCCCGCGTGCTGGTGCCCATGCTGGCGGCGCAGCTGCAGCGCCAGACAGCCTGATGCCCGACCAGCTGGAAGCATTGCAGGCGGCCTATCTGTCGCAGCAAGCCAGCCAGCGTGCCTTGTCTCCCCATACCGTCAATGCCTATCGCCGCGATCTGGAAAAGCTCGCGGCATTTTTGCGTGAGGGAGGTTTCAGTCACTGGCGCAGTCTCGATCAATATCTGCTGGAAGAATTCATTGCCCGTGTTTCCGAGCAAGGCCTGGATATACGCAGCCAGCAAAGACTCATGTCTTCCCTGCGTGGTTTTTATGACTGGCTGGCAAAGACCGGCGAAGCGGCCTTCAATCCGGCCCGTGGCATACGGCTGAAAACCCACAAGCGCGAATTGCCGCGTGTGCTAGATGTGGATGCCATACAGACCCTGCTGGATGCTCCCGCGCCCGACGACGAACCGGAAAAATCTCTCTGGTTGCGTGATCGTGCGGCCATGGAGCTTTTTTACTCATCGGGGCTGCGCTTGTCCGAGCTGACGTTTGCACGCCTGCCCGATCTGGATTTGCCGGCAGGGCATATCACGGTCACGGGTAAAGGCAACAAGACACGCCGCCTGCCGGTAGGCCGCAAGGCGCGTGAAGCGCTGGAAGCCTGGTTGCGTCTGCGCCACTCATGGCTTACGGATAAAAGCGAAGACTGGCTATTCATCACGCCCAAAGGTGCACGCTTTACCGAGCGTGCGGTGCAGCTGCGCCTTGCCTATCAGGCGCAGCGCGCCGGCC
This sequence comes from Moraxellaceae bacterium, assembly GCA_030146505.1. Taxonomy (GTDB): domain Bacteria; phylum Pseudomonadota; class Gammaproteobacteria; order Pseudomonadales; family Moraxellaceae; genus UBA2031. The sequence goes on along the minus strand of JASLCO010000079.1, from coordinate 391 downwards.
TGCCGCAACATGTACATCCGCATATGCTGCGCCATTCCTTCGCCTCACATCTGCTGGAGTCCTCGCATGATCTGCGTGCCGTGCAGGAGTTGCTGGGCCATGCCGATATCAGCACCACGCAGATTTACACCCATCTCGATTTCCAGCATCTGGCGGATGTATACGACAAGGCGCATCCGCGGGCGAAGAAGCGTGAAACGTGAGATCGCCGCTTTGCGTCTTGAGTGAATGTGGCTCGTGAGAAGCAAAAGCGGAAAAGCATCGCGGCTAAAGCCTCTCCCACAAGGCATTCTGTGATTGATGGGAGGGGCTTTAGCCGCGATGGTGCTTGACAGAGGCTTAATTTATAGAAAAACGACGATTCACGATTCACGATTCACGATTCACGATT
>JASLCO010000074.1 GCA_030146505.1 Moraxellaceae bacterium | reverse complement strand
GCGTCAAACCGATTTCCGCCATCATCTTCACCAGCCGCTGGCTGCAGTTGCCTCTCTATCTCGGCCTCATCGTCGCGCAGGCCGTGTATGCCGTCATTTTCCTGAAAGAGGTCTGGCATCTGGTGGCACATGCCACCGAGCTCACCGAAACCAGCATCATGCTCATGGTGCTCAGCCTGATTGATGTGGTCATGGTGTCCAATCTCCTCATCATGGTCATCATCGGCGGCTATGAAACCTTTGTGTCGCGCCTCGGCATAGAAGGCCACCCGGACGAACCGGAATGGCTGGACCATGTGAACGCCGGCCTGCTCAAGGTGAAACTCGCCATGGCCCTCATCAGCATTTCTTCCATACACCTGCTCAAGACTTTCATCGAGGTGGACAACAAGACCCAGGAAGCCATCATGTGGCAGGTCGTCATCCACTGCGCCTTCCTGCTCTCGGCCCTGGTCATGGCGTGGGTGGACAAGATCAGCAGCCACGCGCATCCACATCTCACCGGGCCACGTGAAACCGCCCACTGAAAGCGCGGAAAAAGACAGACAAAACCCCGGCAAGCCGGGGTTTTTGTTGCAGCCATTTTCGCTATACTCGCGCCTCGCCGTTGCCGGCAGCACATGGCAACGGCTCCCTGCCCCAGTACTTCCTGTTGTACTTCACGCACGGGCCTGTAGCTCAGTTGGTCAGAGCAGAGGACTCATAATCCTTTGGTCGAGAGTTCAAGTCTCTCCGGGCCCACCATCTTCATCATCACGTTCAGTTATTCCGGACTGCCACCCACGCGCCTCCATGCGCATGGGGCTACGGCGACACCAGGCAATGCCCTGCCTTCCCACTCCTTGATGACGTTTCCGGTGCCGCAGGCACTTCATGCCACCTTTCTTTGGTGGAAGTGGCTTTGGCGGCGATGCCTTGCCGAAGCGCTTCGCATCGGCAAAACACTGCGTCCGAAGTGAATCCGGACTCCACTCCAGCGCAGAGCAAATAGCCCTGATGTTTGAAGCCTGGCTCATGTCCGGGAGACTTCCGCTTTCGCGGGTATGACGGCTCTCCAGACAAAGAAGCACGGAAACCGCACATGCAGATCCGATGAAAAAGCCCAGCACGAGACCGGGCTTTTTTGATGCTTCGCTGGTGAATCGGATCGCAGCATGCCAAGTACATAAGCCCATTTTTTCCAGGGCCCGGCAGCATGATTCCCTCAAAGGGCTTTCGTCGTCCCGGCCGGCACCGGAACGACGACTCAGGAGTGCAGGGAAGTTTTACGCAAATCCCTTTTCATTTGACGCGGACACGGAAGCTGAATTCGGCCCAGGGATTACCACTGCCGGAGGCATTGCTCAGGCTGCCGGTGGGCCGGAGGCGGATGGCAGTGACGGCAGGGTCGTAGCCATCCGCGCCGGGATTGGGGGTGTAGGTAAAGTTGATGCTCTGCGGGTTCTGCGGATCGGGGTTGATGTCGGAGGAGAAATCAACGCAGTCGCTGCCGCTGTTGCGGTTGGAGAAGGTGCAGCCGAGACCGCTGACCGGCGTGGTGCTGGTGGAGAAAGTGAAATTCTGCAGCGCGGCACCGCCTCCTGTTCCCGTGCCCACGAACAATTCCAGCTCATGCGGCAGCACATCGCTGATGAAGATGCTGTTGTTGTCCACCGTGCCCGGCCCACTATTGCTGAGCCGGATGGTGTAGGCCGATACCGAGCCGGGAATGGACTTGGGGTTGTTGCTGCCACAGCTGCCCGGATTGCCGGCAGTGCTGCAGTTGACCGGATCGGTAAGCACCTTCACCGATTTCAGCAGGTCGAGCGTGGGCAGGTAGGGCGAGACGGTCAGGGTGGCGCTGGCGGCAGCGCCATTGCCGGCATTGGTGGTCGTCATCTGGCCGGTGGTGTTGGGATAGCTGCCGGCGGTGGCGCTGGTCACGCGCACGCTCACCGAGCAACTGCTGCCGGCGGGAATGGTGGCACCGCTGATGGCCAGGCTGTTGCCATTGGCGGCGGCAGTCAGCACGGCACCGGGGCAGGACGAGGTGGCATTGGGCGTGGCCGTGTTGACGAGGCCGCCAGGATAGTTGTCCGTCAGAGTGGCACCGGTGATGGGCAGCGGATTGGGATTGACCAGCACCAGGGTAAGCAGGCTGGTCTCGCCCACCATGACGGCATCGGGCGTGAAACCCTTGGTCAGCGTGGGTGGCGCCATCACCACGAGCGTGGCGGAGGCCGCCCCGGAATTGCCGATATTGGCCGTGGTGGCCTGGCTGATGGTGTTGGTGTAGCTGCCCTTGGTGGCGCTCTGCACATTCACCGTGATTTCGCAGTCATCCAGTGCCGTGATCGTGTTCGCCCCGGTGATCCGGATGCTGGTATTGCCGGCCACGGGCGTGCCATAGCCTCCCGCCCCCGTGCGGCCCTGGACAGTGCCAGTGCAGCCGGTCTTGCCGACCGTGCCATTGGCAAGCACCAGTTGGCCGCCGGCCGGCACCGACGCCGGAAAGAGGTCCTCAAAGTTCACGGTGGTGGCATCGATGTTGTTCAGGTTGGAAATGCTGATCGTCATGGGCACGCTGACCCCGACCGGCACGGTGGGGGCATCGAAGGATTTCGCCAGCGTCGGCGGGTTGTAGACCTGCAGGATGGCGCTGGCCGGATTCATGTTGCTGGAGGCGGCCCCATTGAGCGTGCCGGAGAGGCCGCCGCTCTGGATCATGTTGGTGCTGTTCTGGTTGGAGGTGACCTGGAAATCCACGCGGCAAGTCTGGCCGGACGCCATGGTGGTGGTGCCGGTCGTGGGGGATTTTATGCGGATGGCCGTATCGCCTGCCTGCAGGGGCGAGCCCCAGGTATCGCTGCTGCCCTTGCGGCCTTCGTAGGTAAAGGCCGGACAGGTGCCCGAACCGGCCGTTCTGGTCACGGTCGGCGAAGTGCCGGTGAGCTTGAACTCGCCGCCCAGCGGAGTTTCCAGCGGGAAGATGTCCTCCAGCAGGATATTGCCCAGCGCGGACAGCGTTGAATTGTTCGTCAGGAACAGCTGCATGTTGTTGCAGGTATCGCCGGACTTGATGGGCTGCGCGCAGGAAAAGGCCTTGGTGACGGAAGGCGGATTGCCCACCCACAGCGTGGCGCTGGCCGGGTCGCCGCTGCCACCGTTGGTGGAGGTCACGCGGGTGGTGGTGTTGATCTTGTCGCCTTCCGCCGTGCCCTGCACATTCATGCTCACGGTGCAGGAGGCATTGGCCGCCAGCGTGCCTCCGGTCAGGCGGATGGCGGTATCGTTCGCCGCCACGGCATGCCAGCTGCCGCCACCGTTGGTGCTGCCTGTCAGCGTGCCGCCACAGGTATTGCTCACTGCCGGCGTGCCGGAACGCACCACCATGCCGGTGGGGAAGAAGTCGTCAAAGGCCAGGCCCGTGAGCGATGTCGTCGCCGTGGTGGGATTGGAAATGGTGATGGTCATGAGAACGAAATTATTGTTGCCGTTCTTGACCGCCACCGATGAGCTGTCGAAGTCCTTGCTGATCCGGGGCGGGCCCAGCACGTTGAGCGTGGCCGAGGCAGGCGTGGCCGTGCCGCCGTTGCCGGAATAGACCGTGTCGGTGCTGTTGGTATAGGTGCCCGTGCTGTTGCTGGTGACATTGACCGTAGCCGTACAGGGGCTGCCGTTGGCGGCATTGCCGCCAGTCACGCGCAAGGCGGTATTGCCCGATGCCACCGGCCCCCAGGCGCCCGTACCCGTGCGTCCCTGCAAGGCACTGCCGACGCCACAGGAAAGCGTGGCGGCCGGTGTATTGGCGACGATAAGGCCGACAGGGAAGACGTCTTCATAGTTGACGCCGGTAACCGTGGCAGGCTGGCCGGAGCCCGGTGCAGAAGCCGAGACCGTGATGGTCATCTGCGACTGGGTATAGGCCGGCGTCACCGGGTCGTTATAGGCGATGCTCGTGGGCGCAAAGGCTTTGGTGGCGGTCAGGCGGTTGGCCACGATGAGCTGGGCCGTTGCCGTTCCCCCTGTCAGCGTACCGGCGCCTGCCGAGCCGGTGACCGCGCCCGAGATATTGTTGAAGGTCGCCTGGGAACTGCTCTGTACATTGACCGTAATGCTGCAGCTCCCCCCCGCCGCTATCGATCCCCCACTCATGGCGAGACTGCCCCCACCACTGCTCGCGGTCAGCGTGCCCGCACTGGAACCGGCACTGCAACTGGACTGCACATTGGAGGGCGAACTGTTGACCAGGGTGCCGGAGGGCGAACCGGTCGGATACGTGTCGTTAAACCCGACTCCCGTCAGCGCCACGCCCGTGTTGGGATTGCTCACCACGACAGTCAGCGTCGAAGCCGTGCCCGTACGCACGGAAACCGGGGCAAAGGACTTGCTGATGAGGGGGGGCCCCACCACAACCAGTTCTGCCGTGTTGCTGGGCTGGCCCGCCGTGCCCGACTGCAGCGACGAAACACCCGACGTGGTGTTGGGCAGCGTGCCGGCCGTACTGCTGGTCACGTTCACGGTGATCGTGCAGGACGCATTGGCAGCCAGGCTGCCACCGGCCAGCGCAATGCTGCTGCCGTTGGCCGCCGCCGTGACGGTGCCGCCATTGCAGTTGCCGGTGACCGCAGGCGTGGCCGCCACCTGCATGTTCACCAGCGTGTCCGTGAAAGCCACCTGCGTGATGGCGCTGTTGACCAGGTTCTGGATGACAAAGCTGACCGTGGAAGTGGCGCCGGCATTGATGGTGGACGGTGCAAAGGATTTGCTGATGCGCGGCTTGCCCACGAACAGCGTGGCCGTGGCGGTATTGCCGGTGCCACCGTTGGTGGCCGTTACCGTGGCGCTGTTTTCATAACTGCCGGCCGTGGCGGAGCTCACCCGCACGGTGATGACGCAGGAGCCGTTGGGCGGGATGGTAGCCCCCGTCATGCCGATGCTGTTGCCACCGGCCGTCCCGCCCGTGAGCGTGCCTGCCGTGGAGCCGGGCGTGCAGGTCATGGTGGAAGCCGGGCTGGAGGTATTGAGCAGGCCGGCAGGATAGGTATCGGTGAAGGCAACGCCTGTCAGCGGTCCGGGGTTGTTGACCGGATTGCTGACGGTAATCGTCATGAGGGAACTCTGGCCGACTTCCACCGCCGTGGGTGCAAAGCTCTTGGTGATGACGGGCGGCCCCATCACCGTGGCCGAGGCGGCGGCGCTGCTGGCGGCGAAGGTGGTGGAAGGCAGGGTCTGGCTGTTGTACTGGACCTGCACCTCGTTGGAAATGAGGGTACCGGCCGGCACGTCGGCATTGACCTTGGTATCGAAATAGAACGAGGTGGACTGGCCATAGGCCAGGATGCCGCCCTGGGTGGCGTTGGCCCCCGTTCCCAGACGGAACACCACACGGTCCGGCCCGGTCAGGAACTCGGCCTGGTCATTGAAGGCGGTATCGCTTTTCCCGCCGGCATTGGCGCCGGAATCCACAACGAGCGAGCCCGGCACATAGGTGAGATAGGCCGGGATGATGTCGGTGGTGAGGAGGTTGGTGGCCGAGTCATAGCCGGTATTGCTCATCACCACATGCCAGCGCAGCGTGTCACCGGGCAGGAGCGGCGTGCTGGGACTCATGTCCTCCGCCGTCTTCACCACGTTGGGGATCACGTTGGGGGTGTAGACATCGGTTGTGAAAGTGGCCGCACCAAACCAGAACACCTCATCCGTGCCGGGCGACTTGATCCCGATAGTGGCCGAGGTCGCCCCGTTGGGAATAAGCCCCTGGGGCACATTGAACAGATCCAGGTCCACGCCAAGCGTATTGGGGTAATTCGGATTGCGGGTAGTGACGTTGGCACCAAAACGGGAAATGGAGCTGTTCCAGACATCGCCAACCGGGTTGGCCGCATCGGTTATGGACGAGCCATTCAGCAACAGGGCCTCGGCAGACGGATTGGCCTGTTTGTCGCCATCCCACAGCAACACACCGAGGCGCGACACGACCGGCCCGTTCAGGGGGGTGAGAAAGCCTGAAGGCGTCAGGGTCACTGTCTGGTTACTGATGTAACCCATGCCGTCATAGACCGCGAAATTGCGGAATGGCAGGGCAGCATTCTCATAGACCACGACCAGCGCCCAGCCTGCCCAGGCATTGCGTGCAGTAGCCACGGCACTGGTGGAAAGGCCCCCGCCCCAGTAGGTGCCGGCACCGCCAGCCTTGACCTGGGCCGTGACATCGGCAAAGGCCTGGAATCCGGCCCCGCTTGACGTGGAGCCGGAAGCCTGGAGGTCAAGGGTGGTCGGGGTAATCGTCTGGTAAGCGCCACCGGGAGCGCGCAGCTTTATCGCCGCCTGCGCAGTGGTCAGCGCCGGTGCAGTGGTGGAGGTCGCATTGTAACGGGCGCCCCAGTACAAGCCCGCCCACGCCACTGTCGAACCTGCCGGCATGACGAGATCAGCGCTGCTGGAGTTGGTCGTGCCGGTATCGGCATCGGCATCGACCAGAACCAGATCACCGGTATTGGCAAACGAATAGTAGTTGTCGGCAGGCGCCGAGCCGGACCTTGCAATGCCGCAGTTGGTTCTGGAGGTGTTGTTGGTCGCATTGATATTGCAATGCACCAGCATGTTGCCCACCAGGGTCAGGTCGCCGTTGGCATTGAGGTAAAGGCGGCGGTCCTGGGTACGGGCAGCCTCTGCCGCCAGCGGCAGCAGGGTGAACAAGGCCAGCAGGATGACAAGCAGGGAACGCACTTTGGCGCGAAGGCCGGAAGACACAGTCCATCCTTTCGCCGGCCTCTCGCAGGAGCGGGCCGGGGGCAGGGGAAAAGCGGTCGTCAGGGGGGCTGAGTTCGCCACAGACACTCTCACTCCTTGGCAGTCGACAGCGGCTCATCACTCATGGCGGGGTTGGGCGCCACCATGTCGCGGTTGAGCCGCGTGTTCTGGTCAAACTTGATGCGCAGTTGCAGGTAAGGGCCCTGCGCGGAATAACGGGCAGCGTCGAAATCACGGTCAGTGAAGCCGCGCAGGTTCCAGCCCAGGGTGATCCAGCCGTTCTTCACCGGCGAGGCGCCGATCTGCGGGCCGAAAGAATAGCTGCGCGTGCCCGTGCTCCAGGAATTCAGCGTGCTGGCCTGCAGGCCGATGTCCAGCCAGGAGCGAAGGTCGTGGCGCACTTCGGCGGCAATCATGTCGGTGTAGCCGTTGTAGGCCTCGCCGTCGAAGGTATCCATGGCGTACTTGGCGCCGTAGTAGAGCGACCACTGGTTGCGCTCGTAACGGCGGAACAGGTTGCCGCTGCGGTCGTCCTGCGTCCACTCGCGGGAAACGTGGTTCAGGGCCAGGTTGTTGATGATGCGGCGGCTCTGGGCGCTGTTGGCCACCAGGCTGTCGAAGCCGAACAGGCCGCCCGGCAGCGGCGTTGCCAGTGCGGTGGTGTTCTCGGCATCTTCGTACTTGAACTCCAGGCGATCCAGCACCGACCACTGCGTGCCCAGCGGACGCCAGGCCCAGGACAGGTCCAGCGAGGCGAGGTTGCCGGTGGACGTGGCGTTGGTGGTGCGGAAAGCCTGCGTGCCGGTGGCAAAGGCCACGCCTTCGCGGGCCTGGCGCAGGAAATTGCTGGTGAAGCCGTAGCGGTCTTCGGTTTCGCCGTTGCGGTATTCGGCGCGGCCGGTCCAGCTCCATATGTCAGCGCGGTAGGTGAGGCCCGAGGTGAGGGCCAGATAGTCCTCGGTCAGCGCCGTCACGCGGGACGTGCCAAGGCCCAGCGCATTGCTGGTGGCCTGCGAGTTGTTGATCTCGGGAGCGGGCTTGGCGCCACCGATGCCCTGGCTGCTGTCCAGGCCGAAATCCACGCCCCAGGCCTTGTCCACCTGCAGGGTCTGGGCGAGGCCGAACTGGGCAAAGGTGCGCGGGCCGTATTCGCTCATCTGGCTCTGGTTGAGCGTGGAATCCAGACGCGCGCCCTTCCACGGCACCACCTGCATGCCGACGCGGGTATTGCTGGTCTTGAGGTCGGAGCCGTCGGTGAACTCCTGGCCTGCCAGGAGCTTCACATGGTCAGTGAAGGCATAGCCGGCGCCCAGCACGAAGCGGTTGGGATAGTCGGCGCTTTCACTCTTGCCCATTTCGGCATCGGCGGAAAGCTGCAGCTTGCGCTTCATGAACCAGCGGTTGGCCGACAGGGCCAGTTGCTGCGAGCTGAAATCCTGGCCGGCCAGGCCGCTGGCCACATTGTCGGTACTGTCGTTGACGGTCTGCACGCCGATGCTGACGGAGCCCTGCTGGGTTTCGTAGTGCAGCTTGGCGGAGGCGGCATCGCGGGTGCTGTCGGTGGTCTGGTTCTGCTGCTGGTAGAGCTCGCCCTGCACGGACCATTCGCGGTCCAGGTGCACGGTGGTGTTCATGCCTATCTTCTGCTGTCCGGCTTCGGACAGGCTCTGCTGGTTGAGGCCGAATTCGGGCTCCTGGTCGCGCATGTAGAGCAGCAGGTCATAGCGCCCGGTGTGGCGCTCCAGCTCGGCCAGCCAGGCCTTGCCATCGCGGCTCGTGCCGGCCTGCTCGCCGGAGCTGCCGGCCATTTCCAGGCGCAGTTCGGAATCCATGTCGAAGCGGTACTTGAGGTCGGTGCCCAGCAGATCGCTCTTGCCGCCCACGGTGCTATCACCCGATTCATCGTGCAGGGCCGTGACCCCCACCTCCAGCTTGCCCTCCAGCAGGTTCAGGCCGACGCGGCCACCGGCGTTGGTGGCATTGGTGGCCGTACCCTGGGTTTCATAGTCCACGACGATCCAGGTGGGGTTGAAATTCACGTCCTGGCTGTAGACCGGCTGCTTGAAGAACAGCGTGCCGGCGCTGTAGTCGATGTCGTAATCGAGGTGGCGTGTCAGCGGACGGCTGTCGATGATGGTCTGGCTGTGCAGGCGGTCGCGGGTTTCGATGCGCACCTGCTCCGTATTGAGCACGAGGTTGTTGCGGCTCAGGCGATACAGGCCCGAGGTGCCGTTGCCGCGGATTTCATCGCGGGCGTGGGTCTGCTGGGTTTCCGCCGCATAGGCGGTGAAGACCACGAGGCCACCGGCCTTCTCGGTCTTGATGCCGTTCAGGGTGCGGTTGTAGGTGGAAAGCTGGGTCTGGCCAAGGCCGGTGTCGTAATCACCGAAGAGGGCATAGAACTGGCCGCGCTCCAGCTTGAGGTAGAGCTTGGACTGGCTGGCAGCGTCGTAGCGCTGTTCGGCACCGTCGCCGTAGAGCGTGTAGAACTCGTTGGGGTCTATGGTGGACAGCAGGCTCTGGCGGTCGCGCTGCTTGCTGGTGTCATAGGCCATGGTCAGGATCCATTTGCCCTGCACGCTGCCCTTGGCATAGAAGCTGGCCTTGCCGTCGGTATAGACACCCTCTTCCACGCCCTGGTCCTTGAGCGCCTGCACATTGTCCTTGAGCGTGTTGAAGCCCACCGTGCCCTCGGCAAAGCCCACCATCACCCATTCGCGCGCCGCCGGCTCCAGCCAGGCACGCAGCTCCTGCGTGCGGCGGTTGTCGCGGTCGGAGAAGAAATCAAAATCCAGCTGCGCCGTGCCCGATTCGGTGGTGGGCGCAAGCTCTATCAGTGCAATGCCGTCATCCCCCTTCACCACGTATTGCGGCGAGAAGGCATCCAGGCCGGCCAGCTGGCGGCGCTGGGTTTCCTGCTGCTGCTGCCAGGACATATAGGGCGCGTGGATGGTCACCGGGCCGGAGATGCCTTCACGCACCGGCTGGCCATTGCGGTCCAGCAGGCGCACGGCCAGCACGGGACGCGTCAGGCCATCGGCCACCAGCACGGATTTTTCCGGCACCAGCTCGGCGCGCACCGGCGTGTTGGCGTAGTTGACGATACGCACGAGCTCGTTCGTCACCATGCCGTCCTCGTTGCGCACGCGCGCCACGATGCGGTTGGCGCCTTCCCTGAGCGGCAGGGCGCGCCAGATGCTGACGGCCGCCTTGCGGCCAGGGTCGCGGCGAGTGCCGTCGAGGTTCAGGTTGGGCACCGGCTCGCCGTTGACCATGAGTTCCACGGTTTCCTTGAGGCCGTGCTCCACCACCACGCGCAGGGCGGGTGCGCGCGGATTGTGCTTTTCACCGGGAAAGAGGAAGCCGGTCTTGCCGGTGGTGCGGGCCAGCCAGTCCACGTCACCGCCACCGGCGGCGGCCACGCCGTCGTCGGGCTCGGCACTGTCGGCCTGGCTGGCGTCGCTGTCCTTCTCGGCAGCGGCATCTGCCGTTGCCGCAGGCGCGGGCGTTGCCGGTTCTGCGGGGATGACAGGCTCCAGCACCACGGTCTGGCGGCCGCTGTCGTTGGTGTCGGTGACGGCGGGGTTCGCGGCTGAAGCCGCTCCTACGGGAACGGGATCAGAAACGGGAACAGGTGTCGTAGGAGCGGCTTCAGCCGCGAACCCAACAGCGGTGGATGCCGTGGATGCAACAGAGGCCGCAGTCCCCTCTTCCCCGCCATCTCCCGCCAAGGCAGCAGCCGCTGCATGGCTGGCGGCCGCCGCAGCGACAGCCGCCTTCACGGCGGCAGCGCTGGCTGACGTATCGGCAGCGGCAACAGGAACCACATCGTTGGCCGCAATATCGTCCAGGAAAACTTCATCGGCCTTGCCGGCCGCGGCAGGAGCGCTGGCCGGAGCTGCCGAGCCGGCAGGGGCAGCAGGCTGCTGCGGGGCCATGTTTGCCGAAACAGCACTCGCCGTGGCCGCTGCAGGAGCCGCCTTGGCCTTGCCCGCCTGCCCGGCGCAATCCAGACGGTTTTCCACCACCGGCAGGCGCACATTGCTTTCCGCCTCGGTATCCACCGTGGCGGTGGCCTTGAGGCTGACATAGCCGCCGAGGCAGAGCTGGCGTTGCAGGCGGGTTTGCGCGGCTTCGCGCGTGAACACCTTGAGCTCGACACGGCGGTTCTGGGCCATGCCGGCCGGGGAGGCATTGCTGGCCACCGGCTCGTCGGGGCCGTGGCCGTCGGCCACGATCACATCCGGCGACAGGCCAAGGCCCACCTGGAGGAAGTCCGCGATGGTGCGGGCGCGGGCCAGGGACAGCGCCTTGTTGTCCGGGAAGCGCTTGCGGGCGCGAGCCGACAGTTTCTGGTTGTCGGTATGACCGATGATCTCCAGGCGCTCGATGGTGCCGGCCTGGCGCAGGGTCTCCTGCAACTGCTCAAGCTCGTCCACGGAGCTGTCCATGAGCTCCGCCTGGGCCGGCTCGAAAGTCCCGTTGAAAGTGTATTGCCGGTCAGCGGCCGGCTTGGTGGTGACGAGCTTGCGGACGACATCGGTATTGAAAGTGATGACGCGCTGCCAGCCCACCGGCTCGGCTGCTGGCGCCCTGCCCTGCTCGGTTTCCGCCTGGATTTCTTCCCAGCTCTTTTCCCTGGGGGCGGCCGCCGGCACGCGCCAGACCAGCATGCCGTCCATGACTTCAGGATCGGCCAGGGGCACGCCGTCCAGCAGGGAAGAGCCTTTCACATAGGACAGGTCAGGCGGCAGCATGACGGTGGCGCGCAGGTTGAAGGCAGGCACCGTGCCACTGTCCACCAGCAGGCGGTGCAGGCGGCGGGAACGCTCGCCCACCTTGGCCGTGCTCGGACCCATGCCACCATACACCACCACTTCCACGCGGCGGTTCTTGGCCATGCCGGCGGCGGTGCTGTTGCTGGCCAGGGGCTTGTCCGGGCCTATGCCCTGCGTATTCACCTGGTCTTCGCCCAGGCCGAGGCGAGGCGCGAGGTAATCGGCAATGGCCTTGGCACGGGCCAGACCCAGGCCGTAGTTGTCGTCGAATTTTGCCTGGGTACGGGCGGAAAGGGCCTGGTTGTCGGTATGGCCGAGGATTTCCAGGCGCAGCACCTGGCCTTTCTTGAGGTCGGACGCCAGCTTTTCCAGCTGCTTCACGGATTCGGGCAGCAGCACGTCCTGGCCGGAAGCGAAGCGGCCGTAGAAGGTGTAGCTGCGCGGCGCCAGTTCGCGGGTCAGCTCGGTGACCTGCACATTGTCCAGCGTCTGCAGGCGGATGCCGGCCTCGCCCTTGGGAATGACAGGCTCGGGCACGGCCTCGACCACCGGCTCTGCCACCGGCGCCGGGCGCACATGGAAGTCGGCACGCCAGAGCCCGCCACCCTGCACCTCCACGAACTGCGAATAGGCGCTGCCGGCAAAACGGGTGTTCTGGATGCAGGACACCGGCTCCCAGCCCTTGGGCAGGCTGGCCGTATCCATCTGCACCACATGGGTGCCGGGCTTCACGCCCTCGATGTGGTACTGGCCGTCCTTGTCCGTCACCACATAGGTGCCGTCTTCCATGAGGATGCGCACATTGGGCACGCCCTTCTGCGCGGCAAAGGGCTGGCTGCAGTCATCACCCTCGAAAACACGGCCGATGAGGGTGAAGCGGCTGCTCATGAGGAAGTCGCGGATGCGCACCGACGCCTGGGCGCGGTTGGACACCAGCGTGCCGTTGCCCACGCCCGTCGGGCCACTGGCCTGCGCCGTGTTCACGGCATCGCCGACCGGCGCCCCGGCACTCACGGCCAGCACATAGGTCATCAGCACCGGGGTGCTGGCGGCCCCGCCGGCGCCGACCAGGCCCGGTGCCAGCAGGATGGTCATGGTGCGGCCATCGGCCGACAGGGCCGGGTCCGCCTGCTTCACGCCATTGATGTGCAGGGAGCCGCGCTGGTAGCGCATGCCCAGCGGCAGCACGTCGGTCACCGTGGTGCTGGTCGGGGCGGCCGGCGAATTGTTGGTGAGCTGCAGGCGGTACTGCAGGTAGTCGCCGGCACTGGCCTCGGTCTGGGACACCGTCTTGGTCAGCACCATGGTGCTCTGCGACGGGTCGGCCGGAATGTCGATGTGCAGGGCCGGGCCGGGCTTGACCACGAACTGCTGCAGGTGCGAGCCCACGACCACGGCACGTCCGGCGGCCGTGCCGCCCACCGGCACCAGCGAAGACGGCACGGTATAGCCCGGGGCCTTGACGACATAGTGGTACTGGCCCGGGGCCACCAGCGGATAACGGAAACTGCCGGCAGGTACGGCCGGCGCCGCCAGCAGCATCACGGAGGAAGGCGCAGAGCCGGAAGTACTGACCGGAACCCCGCTTTTCACATGCGCCGGATAGGGCGAATTGCCGACATCATCGTTGAACACGGTGGCGCCACAGGCATCCAGCGCGGCATCGGTGGCGTCCAGGCCGAGAGCAGCGCAGCCCGAGGCCTTGTTGTCGTCGATCAGCCAGATGTCGGCGCCGGAGAGGCCCAGTGCCGGATTGCTGGCATCGAAGAGCGCTCCGTAGGGGTCCACCAGCGCTTCGGTGCTGATGGCGGGGCCGGGATAGTCCTCGTCGACATAGCTGGCACGGACCCAGCCATCGACCGCCACCGAGAGGCGGCTGTCAGCGGGAGCGGCCGCATCGGCCGTGCTGGGCAGGACGGCGACGAACACGCCGGTGTCCGGTCCGGTTTCACGCAGCAGCAGCACTTCCTGGTCGCCGGTGCTGGTGGTCACCGTCACCTTGATGGTCTCGATGGCCGTCTTGTCGTGGTTGCGGTTGGCATCCGCGACGGAGATGAAGACCGATTCGCCGGCGTGATAAACATCGGTCGGACACAGCGACAGCGGCTGCGAGACATCCACGGGCAGCAGGGTGACGCCACTGCCATCCACCTGGAAATACTGCGGGGTGGCCGCCAGCGGGGAAAACACGCCGCCGGCCTGGTAGGAACCGTAGTCGTGGTCCTGGAAAGCGGAAGTCACCAGCGTGGAGGCCGGGGTGGCGCAGCCATTCTTCGCGTACTGGTAGAAACGGATTTGGGCCGGATCATCCAGCGGAATCACCGGACCCAGGGAAATGGTATTGGACGGGGAGTCCTGCACCGGCGGCACGCCGGGAATGCCAGGCACCTCGTAGCTGAAGTAGGCCGTGTTGTCGATGGTGACCGGAGCCGCCACCACCGTCGAAACCATGCTCCCACCCAGCAACAGGGCCGCACCGGCCAGGCGCAACAAGGCGCCTGCCAGTACAGCCCTGGAGGGGAAAAGAGGGGATTCGAACGGCATCACGCTGTGTTTTCGCTGGACGCAGGCGTCAGGCTCACAAGGCAGGGAAAGCCGGGCCGGTCACCGGTGTTCCGGCAACTGGCCCCGCCTTCCCGTCAGGCCCTGTCAGTTGAACGTCACGTGGAAGCGGACCCAGAGCGGCGTACCCGTGCCGCCTTGCGCCGTGTCGGTCGGATCCAGGTTCACAGCAGGGGCCTGGCTGAAGTCCGCCGTGACCGTACCGGAGCTGTAGGTGCCATAGCTGGTCCCGTGCTGGCCGGTGGCCGCGCCGCAGGTCGCGTTCGCACCCGTGGTCACGCCCTGCAGATTGGCCGCCAGGGTCGGCGTGCCGGTCGTGCCGGCGTAGTAGGTCACGTTGGACGGGACAGCATCGGTGATGGCCAGGTTGGTGGCCTGCAGCGCACCCGGGTTCTGGATCAGCAGGCAGTACTCGACCACGGCGCCGGGAATGGCCTTGGGGAAGGTCGTGGTGCCGTCACCGTAAAGGTTGATCGGGTCCCAGATCACTTTGGATGTCTTGGTCAGTGTCAGCTCCACCGTGCGCACCTTGTAGGCACCGTAGGCGCTGTGCTTGCCGTCATACTGGGCATCGGTCGCGCCGGCCGCATCGGCAAACACGTTCTGCACGGCATTGTTGACGTCGGCATTGGCCTTGTCATCGGTGAGGGCAGCGCCGCCATCGGCCGCCAGGGCATAGGCCTGGGCCGCCAGGGTCACGCCGATGATGTCGTTGTTGACCACGCCCGTGGGCAGGGCCGTGGCAGGCGGTGCCGCCGGAATGTCGGCCACCACCCAGACGACAACCTGGTTGGCCGTGCCCGAACCGGTATCGCGCGACAGCGCCACGATACGGCTGTTGCTGAGCACGCCGGCGGCGGGCGCATTACCCGTGCCGTCATCGGCATGGATGGTGAGCGAGGAAGCCTTCGTGTCCTTGAGGTCAATGCCGAGGGCACCCATGTCAACGCTGGCCAGCACATCGGCTGCATTCAGCACGAAATCCAGGTTGGCATTGGAAAGGTTGGTCAGCGTGAACTTGAGGCCCACCTGCGTCTGTGCCGGTACCACATTGACGGGAGCGGAGCCGTCATAGGTCACCGTGAGCGCCACCTTGCGGTCAACCAGGAACTTGGCGTTCCCCGTCACCGGCGTCTGGTCTGCATTGCTGACCTTGTAGGCCACGGATGCGGTATTGCTGACTTCGGTGCCCGCCTCCGTCATGGCCGCCATTACCGCCTGTGGCAATGCCGCCACCAGCAACAACCCCGACCCCACCAACACGCCACGAAGCATGCGTTTCATTTTTTACCCCTGCCTGGATAGGCACACCTGGTTGTGAAAACGGACAGCGCCTGCCCCGTTTTCGATTGAGAAATCTCTGGAAAACCACCGCTCCCTGCACCGGCGGCGTTTTTCAGGGATTCCCTAATGGATTGGGTTTTTCCTGAAGCTGGCAGCCCGGACCGGAGCCGCCACTTCCTGCTGTCCTTTTGTTTTTTTCCTGACGTTCGGGGCTCGTGTCTTTTTTCTTTTCCCGCTCCCGTCCACACGGATTGCAGATGCCAACACGACTCGCATTGGCAAGATTCCCGCTTACGCGGGAATCTCGGGCTTGCCACGAATCAAAACGGCAGGGGGCACAACCCCTGCCGGCGAACACGCTTTTATCTGAGTACGGCGCGATAGGTGACCGAACCTTGCGCACCCGGCTTCACGGCTTCCGTCACCGTCCAGCGCACATGGGTGACATCGCTGCCGGTGGCCGGGCGATAGCTGCCGTCTGCCTTGCGGATACGCAGGCTTTCCAGTGCGCCGAACTTCTTGCCGCCATCCACCGACACTTCGGCACGGGCGCCGCTGCCCTGCGCGGAGCCGGCGACATAGGCCATTTCCTTGGCCACGGGATTGTTCAGCACCACATTGGTGGCAGGCTGCTTGCCGGCGTTGTGGTAGGAGAGGATGTACACGACCTCCTGGCCGGGCGCGGCGCGGTCCAGGGGCTCCAGCTTCTTGCTGACGTTGCCCAGCGCGTCCTTGACCTCGACTTCGCGGAAGGTCTCGTTCTTGAGTTCCACAGCCGCCAGGGCCTGGAGAGAGAAGGAAAGACAGAGGGTGGCAACAGCGATCTTGATCAGCTTCATGGGATCTACCTCGGGTTATGCATCAAAGGGGCATCAACGCTAACGGGCGGCGTGGCGATGCACCACAAGAATCAGGAATCCAGTCTCTTCGGCTTGCCCGGCGAGGCAGGCAAGCTGAAGAGACTGTCTGCCGGCATGGCCGGCAGACAGTCCGCACGGGCAGGATGAAAGGCCAGTGCCCTTCATCCGCCCGGCCCATCAGTTCACCTTCACCTTGAAGGTGACGATGTAGACCTTGGCCGGCTGCTGCGTGCCGCCGACAGTCACCGTGCCGCTGGCGAGGTTGCCGTCGTTGCCACCCGGCACCACGTCGATCTCGTCATTGACCTTGAGGCCCACGTCACCATTGCCGGCTTCCTGCAGGGTCACAGGCGTTGCAGCCAGGGCAGCCGTCGTTGCAGCCGCCACCGTGGCGCCTTCGCCGTAGGCGATGGCCATGGTGCCGCTCTGGTAGGTGGTGTTGGCCGGCACGTTATCCTTGATGAGGACCTTGTCCAGCGTGCCTTCGCCCAGGACTTCCAGGGTCAGGCTATAGGTGATCTCAGCACCGGGAACGAACTTGTCGTTGCCCAGGGTCGGGTGAGTGGCCTTGGCATCCTTCTTGAGGTTGGCCGAGATCATCTGCACCAGGTATTTGCCGAGGTCACGACCGTCAGCCTTGGTGGTACCGATGATGGCCTGGTAGGTCACCGTGGTGCCGCCCGGCACGTTCACGACCACAGGAGTACCCACCGCCGTACCGGGGACACCGCTCTGGAAGTTGTTCACGTAGCTGTTGTTGGCCTGCTGCAGCGTGTCGGACAGCGCACGCAGCGTGACATTGGAGTCGTCACCGGAGACCAGGGCGCCGCCACCAGCCTGGCTGGAACGGTTGGCCGGGATGTCGCCACGCACGACGACGGTTACTTTCTGGTCCGGGGCCAGTACCAGGTTGGTGGTGCCCTGGATGTACTGGTAGTCCACCGTGCCGTCGTTGTCGCTGTCGATCCAGAAGGTGACACCGGTGGGATCGAACTTGTCGGTGGTGTCGGCGTAGTCGGCCACCAGGTTGTACTGTTCGCCGCCGTTACCGTTGTTGGTCACGGTGAACTTGATTTCACGCTGGGTGGCTTCGGGCGTGACGATGGTGATGCCGGAGCCCACCTTGGCCACGGTCACATCCAGCACCTTGTCCACGGCGAAGTTCTTGGTCGCCGGAACCGGTGTCTGGGGAACCTTGGGACCCGTCGGATCCGTGGGATCCGGTGCGTCGAAGGTCAGGGTGGCGGTGTTGGTGATGAGAGTGCCGGCCGTGGTGCCTGTAGCATGGGCAACAGGCGCGGCCAGAGCCGCCAGCAGGAAGCCTGCAGCAGCCAGATTACGCTGGAGATTCATGGTTTTACCCCGTTGATTTGTGATGGTTACCGCAGCCGCATACGTGTGTGCCGCACACTTTGAGCGTGATGTTCATCACGCTTTCAGAGCCGGCCTAGCCGCTCAACACACGAAAAATTAAGAAAATACAACTGCTTACCTAAAAACCTAACACAAGATCAACAAAAGGGACTTTTGCTGGAGAGGCAGGGGGTTATGGCGAGGCGACTTAAAAACGGTGGGACGGGGGTCCTTCCTGCCCCTTTGCAGGCGCAAAAAACCGGCAGGGAAGCACCGTTGGGGAAGCGGCTTCAGCCGCTGATGACCAGCCTCCCCGAACGCCCTAATCGCGGCTGAAGCCGCTCCCGCGAAGGCCAGCCCCACGGGAGAGGATGTTCAGGAAGCCGGTATGCATCCTGCCTCAAGGCAGGCTGGCGACGGCAAAAGCGGCAGGCGGCAGGCCCTGGTGGTGGCGGTTGCGCATGTGCCGGTAGGCCTTTTCGAGATGGCGGGCCTGCCCGGCCACATCCATGCAGGCAGCCTTGAGGCGGCCCGTTGCCAGGCGCGCGCGCAGGGCCGCCAGGCGGTCGCGGTCGCGGTAAAGGCAGAGGGCCAGGTCGTCATAGGCGCCAGGGGAATCCACCGCGAGTTCCGGCAGGCCGACGCTGTGCAGGAGGCTGGCCCCGACACGGCTGGCGAAAGTGGGGCCGGCCTCGCTCAGGGCCGGAGTGCCGGCCCAGAGGCATTCGGCCAGCGTGGTGTGGCCGTTGAAGGGGGCGGTGTCCAGGAAAAGGTCGGCCGCTGCCATGCGCGCGATATGGGCCAGCGGCGCAACACGCGGGGCGAAGAGCAGTCGGCGCGGGTCGATGCCGGCCCACTCTGCCTCGCGCTTGAGGTTGATGACGCCGGCACTGTCGTTGACGAGCAGCCAGAGCACGCTGTCGGGGGCCTGGGCGAGGAGGCTCATCCAGCGCCGGAACAGGCCGGGCATGATCTTGGCGGGATTATTGAGACAGGCGAAGACGAACTTGTTGTCCGGCAGGCCAAGCGTGGCGCGCGCGGGGATTTCCGGGGGCAGGGCCTCATGGCTGAAACAGAAATAGCAGGAAGGCATCAGTACCTCCGCTTCGCTGCACCAGCCGTCACCGGGACGGACGATGGCATCCGCGATCACATAGTCCAGCCAGGGAGCGCCGCTGCTGTAGGCAGCGGCCTGCCAGCCAAGCTGCACGGGCGCCGGGCGCCGGGCCAGCACCTCGGGGCGGCCATCGTCGTTGTAGACGGCAAGGTCCACGAGCACATCCAGCCCCAGTGCCTGTATGGCACGGGCCGCCGCCTCGTCATCAAGCGCGCTTGCGTCCAGGAAGTGCAGGCCGGGCCGGCTCTTCAAGGCGTGGAGGTTGGCGCTCCCGTCCGGGGTGCGCAGCGCGATCACGACCACCTCGGTACTGGCGGGATCGTGAGCGGCCACCAGTTCGCGGAAAAGGAGGCCGGTCACATGATGGCCCCATTGCGGGGCGGCATAGCCGATACGCAGTCGGCCGGGCAAGGGCCGGGGTAAAGCCGGCAAGGGGGTCACGCGCCGGCCGACCTGGCGGGCAATGTGGCGCATGAGGCCAAGCTGTTCCGCCGCCGTGAGCGGGGCCAGGAGCGCGGGAAAGGCCAGCATGAGGGCATCGCCCTCGCCCGGCACGCGTGCCATCTCGCGGAAGACCTCGGCAAAGCGCTCCTGGTAGCGCCAGTGGCAGGCCGCCAGGTGCTCCTGGCTGCGGGCGAGGAAAAGGAGGCGCGGATCGGGTGCCACATCCCGTCCGCGCAGGTGGTTGAGGCGGTCCAGGGCTTCTTGCCAGAGCGCGGGCGCGATGGTCTTGAGCGCGGCAAAGCTGGCCCGGCTTTCCGTGATCTCGCCCGCCGCGGCCTGGGCCACGGCCAGGCTGAGCCGGGCCTTGCCGTTGCCGGGCTCGCGCCGCAGCACCTCGGCCAGGAGGCGGGCCGCTTCCTCGTAATGGCCCAGCGCCAGTTCCAGTTCACCCAGGTTGTGCCAGGGCAGTGTTTCGGCGGGATGCTCCCGCACCAGCACCCGGTAATCAGCCGCCGCCTCGCCCAGGCGACGGGCCCCGGCATGGAGGCCGGCACGGTTGTGGCGGGCACCGTAATGCCCGGGTTCCTGCGCGAGGATATGGCGATAGTGGGCCATCGCTTCCTCTGCCTGGCCTTCATCGGCAAGGACCACGGCCAGGTTGAACCGGAGCTGGATGTCCTCGCCATGCGCCAGGGTGCGGCGGAAAAGGGCCAGGGCCTCTGCCCTGCGGCCAAGGCCGGCATAGAGACTGCCCAGGGCACAGGCGGCCTGGGCATGGCCAGGGTCGCGCTTCAATGCCTCGGTGAAGTGGCGGATGGCCTGGGGAATCTCGCCCAGCGCATGGGCGGCGGCACCCAGCAGGAAATCCTGCCGGGCATCATCCAGGCTGGCCTCAATCAGGAGGGAACGGGCCCCGAGGGCATCGCCTGCCTGGAGGCAGGCGATGGCTTGGGAAAGGAGGAGGGAATGATTCATGTAAGCGTCGGCATTCCGCTTGCCCTCTCCCCATGGGGGAGAGGGTGACCTTGCACTCAGAACTGCGAAGGGTTGCCGGGGACGACAGGCCCGTTCATGCCGAAAGCGGCCGCACCATCGATACGACGGCCAGGCAGCGAGTCAGTGATGTGGTAACCCAGGCCGATCTGCTGGGCCTGCGAACCCGAGAAGAAACCACTGATGCTGCCCGAGCAACCATTGCTGATGCAGGCCGAGGTCGTACCGACGGAGTTCACCGCCACATTGCCCGTACCTATGGGGTTGCCCGTGGCGCCACTGAAATTCGCCGTACCGTAGGCATAAGCGTTGCTGCCTTCCACGGCGATGCCTACATTGACCGGCATGTCGCTGCTGGTCATCTGGTAGGCAGCACCATTGCTCATGTCCACGGTGATGTCGGCGGCGAGCGTGGGCTGGGTACCGATAGCCAGGGTCAACGTGGAGCCGTTCCTGACACTGCCGGTGGTGCCATCGCTGCCGGTGGCCGTGGTGCCGCCCTGGTAGGTGTAGGTGGCCGTGGCGCCCTCACCGTAAACCGCCAGGTAGCCCAGGAAGATGTCGGGCTGCGTCATGGGGCCGGTGATGTAGTGCAGGGACTCGTTGCCGGACAACAGCCTGTCCTCGCCACTCACCGTCACGGAAACCTCCGTCGTGCTCGGTGCATACCAGCGCCCCCAGTCGAGGTTGCCGATGCGGCCGGCATCAGCAACGGTGGCCGTGCCACGGCTGATTTCCGTCATGCCGCCCTCGCCATTCTCGCTGACACTGCTTGCCAGGGACTTGGTGCCAGAGACATCGTCAAAGGTGTTGGTCAGTGCCTCCTCATTGGCGGCATATCCGCCCAGGACGTTTGTGGTCTGCTCGGAGGAATAGACGTAGGCCAGGGCATAGCCCTTGCCGTCGGGGGCCGTTTCCGACGTATCCGCCGAGCCACTTTCATCCAGCGCGGCCGTGCCGGCGATGGCGACTGTCGGAACCCCGTCTTCCACATCCTGGATGGTGTAGAGCGCACCCATCTGCTTGGAATTCTCGCCGGCAAAGAAACCGGTGACGGTGGCGCAATAGCCACCGAAGTCGGAGCAGGTCTGCGCTTCCCCATTCAGGTGGACGGACAAGTCCTGCCCGTCCAGCCGGAAGGCACTGCCGGTGCCCAGATTGCTGACGCCGACATAGCCGTTGGAGGCGACATCGTAGGTATTGCTGCCCATGCTCAGGTTGAAGGCGAGGGCAATGGAGGAGAAATCCAGGTTCACGGTGGCCGTGAAGCTGTTCATCACACCCTGCTCGCCGGAGATGGCATTGCGCGGTGCCAGTCCTCCCGCCCAGGCATAGGAAACCGTACCCTGGGAGCGTATGCCCTGGGCCTGGGAGCCCACGATGTAGGGAACAAAACCGACACCCTCAAGCGGCCCTTCGGACGAGGCAATGTCAAACAGCCAGGTCTGGTCCTGCGCGATGGTGCCGGCCGTGAAGACTCCCCAGCTCAGTGCACCATGGGTTTCCACTTCCTCTGCCTTGAGGTCACCGGCACTGAAGGGCGAGTCTCCGTTCGGCACCGCCGGTTCCGCCTGTTCCAGGCGGCCGCGCTCGAGGCCGAAGTCCGAATTGAACTTGGCCAGGATATTTTCCTTGAGGGAGGCATAGCTGTAGCCGCAGATCTGGGCATTGGTGCAATCCAGGCCCACGACGGTGTAGAGCGGGCTGTTGCTGGCCGGGTCGGAATCCGGCAGCACCTCGCTCGGTGGCACATAGCTGTCCTGGCCCAGCACGGCCACGCCATAGGCGCCCGGGCCGCTGGCATCGGTGATCCTGTAGGACGCGCCGACCTGGGCATTGGCCTCGCCGGAGAAGAAGGCACTGATGTCGGTACTGCAGGCGCCGCTGAAGCAGGCCGAGGGATTGTCCTCCCGCGTGGTGCTGAGGCCGGCAAGCTGGA
>JASLCO010000056.1 GCA_030146505.1 Moraxellaceae bacterium | reverse complement strand
ATCATGTGCCTTGAATCCACACGTCAGCCTGCTCGCCTTTCCCGTTTTTTCCGGTGGCTGCCTGCGTTGTCCGCCTGCTTGCTGGCCGGCTGCCAGAGCGTGGCTTACTACGCCCAGGCCGTGCAGGGGCAATCCGCCCTGCTGTTGAAACGGCAATCGATTGCCGGCCTGCTCAAGGATGAAAAAACCGCGCCGGATTTGCGCGCCAGACTGCAGACGGTGCAGCGCATACGCCGGTTTGCGGCGCAGGAACTCGGCCTGCCTGCGCAAAAGCAATATGCCAGTTATGTGGAGCTGGGGCGCGAATACCCGGTGTGGTCGGTGATGGCGGCGCCGGAGCTTTCGCTGGTGCCCAGGACCTGGTGCTACTGGTTTGTCGGCTGTCTTGCCTATCGCGGTTTTTTCCGCGAAGACATGGCACAGCGCTATGCCCGCGAGCTGGAGCAGCAAGGGCTGGAAGTTTATCTCGGCGGCGTTCCTGCCTATTCCACGCTGGGCTGGTTCCGCGATCCGGTGTTGTCCAGCTTCATCAGGCAGCCCGAGGCCGAGCTTGCGGAAATGATTTTCCATGAGCTCACGCACCAGGTGCTGTTCGTGCCCGGCGATACCACCTTCAATGAGAGCCTGGCCATGGTGGTGGCGGAAGAAGGCCTGCAGCGCTACAGCCGGCAATATCCGCAGGACCTTGAGCGCCTGGCGCTGGCCAGGAAACGGCGTGATGACTTCGTGCGGCTGGTGTTGCGCTACCGCCAGCAGTTGCAGGCCGTTTATGTCTCGGCGCGCCCGGATGCGGAAAAACGGGAGGCCAAGGCTGAAGTGCTGGCTGCACTGCAAGCGGCCTATGCCGCGCAAAAAACGGAGTGGGGCGGCTACGCGGGCTACGATGCCTGGTTCGCCTCCATCAATAACGCCAAGCTCAATACCATCGGCACGTATTACGATCTCGTGCCTGCGCTGCAGCGTCTTTTGCAGCAGCAGGGCAGTGATCTCGGAAAATTTTTCGCGGCCTGCAAGGAGCTGGCGCGACTGGACCAGAAAACCCGGTGGCAGCGGCTGGATGCCCTGTTGCTTCCTGAAAAAGAAACCGGTTCCTCTCCATGAATATCCTGACGTTTTCCGAAAAGCGGCCGGCCCTGGCCTTCAGCGATTACCTGCGCAGCCTGGGCATTGCCAACCAGGTGGAACAAAGCGCCGAAGGTTTCGGCATCCGGCTGGAGCACGATGCTGACCGCGAACGTGCGCTGGCCGAAGCGCAGGCTTTTGTCGCACATCCGCAAGACCCCAGGTACTGGCAGGCATCCTGGCAAAGCGGTGCAGTGCAGAAAGAGGCGGTGTACACGGGCCCGCGTGAATCCGGCCTGGCGGCGTGGTGGCAGCGTGGCGGTTGGATGACGCGAGCCATCGCGCTTGTGTGCGTGCTGGTGTACCTGGCCGAGCTGGCCGGCGGTGATGCCGTCATCAACACTCTGGGTTATGCGCAGGGCATCAGCATGGTGGCCTTGAACGGCGAATGGTGGCGGCTCGTGACGCCGGCCTTCCTGCATTTCAGCCCCATGCACATCATCTTCAACCTGCTGTGGTGGTGGGAGCTGGGGTCGCTGGTGGAAAAGGAGCAGTCGTCCTGGCGCCTGCTGGCGCTGACCCTGGTCATCATCCTGGTCAGCAATGCCGCGCAATACCTGAGCTATGGCCCGGGCTTCGGCGGCCTTTCCGCCGTGGTCTACGGCCTGCTGGGCTATCTCTGGCTGTATCCCTTTGCCGACCCGAACGCGAATTTCCGCCTGCGCAATGGCATCGTGATTTTCATGCTGGGCTGGCTGGCCCTGGGCTATACCGGCATTTTCGACGCCATCTTCGGGCCCATCTCCAACAACGGCCATCTCGCCGGCCTGCTGGTGGGAGGAGGCCTCGGGGTGTTGCTGGGCCTCATCAATTACAAGCGCGTGGATGCCGGAGGTTGAGCGGAGGACTTGCCTTCTTCTCCTCACTCCTCAAGGAGCACCAGGATTCCGCGAGGGAGGGGAGCCATGCCTTGAGGCTGCTGCTTAATTGCGACTAATTCTCATTTGTGATTGAATGGCGCGCCTGTCTGTTCCGGCGCCTTCCTGCCACCAGCCGCGTCAACCGCCAGTGGTGCCGGGCGTTATGCTTGGCGGCCTGTCCGCCAGCCCGAGAGCGCTTCTCCATGTCTCAAGCTACACCCGCCGAGAAAAATCCTGATCCGCAGCGTCGCGCCTTCTGGCTCAAGACCCTGCACCAGTGGCACTGGATCAGCTCGGCGCTTTGTCTCGTGCTGTTGCTGGGGTTCGCGGGCACCGGCATCACGCTCAACCATGCTGCTGATGTGGAAGCGCATGCGGTGGTCAGCCGGCAAAAAGCCGAATTGCCGGCCAGCCTGCTGCCCCTGCTGGCCACGCCGCCTGCCAAGGGCGAGGCACTGCCTGCTGCCGTGGCCGACTGGCTGGCCGGCAATATGGGCGTGCGCGCCGCCGGGCGTGCCGGGGAGTGGTCGGATGGCGAGGTGTATGTGCCACTGCCGCGCCCGGGTGGCGATGCCTGGCTCAGCATTGATACCGCCAGTGGCGCAGTGGAGTACGAGAAAACCGACCGTGGCTGGATTTCCTGGCTCAACGATCTGCACAAGGGCCGCAATACCGGACCGGCCTGGGGCTGGTTCATCGACATTTTTGCCCTGTCCTGTTTCGTGTTCGCGCTGACAGGCCTCTTTCTTTTGCAACTGCACGGCGGCAGCCGCCCCGCCACCTGGCCGTTGGTTGCACTCGGCGTGCTGCTGCCTTTGCTGCTGGCACTTCTGTTTATCCATTGATGAGGAGTGATGATGCGTAATTTTTCCGTGACTTTCGTACCGGCGGCACTGACAGGCCTGGTGGCGGCGCCGGCACTGGCCGCCGACCTCGACATCAAGGTCGGGATTCCTGCGCTGGACGTTGCCGAATACCACAAGCCCTATGTGGCGGTGTGGGTGGAGCGCGAGGACAACAGCATCGCGGCCAATCTTGCCGTCTGGTACGGCATCAAGATGAAGAACAACGAAGGCGTGAAATGGCTGAAAGACATGCGCCAGTGGTGGCGTCGTGGCGGCAATGACCTGGCCCTGCCGATTGACGGTGTGACGGGGGCCACGCGCGCGCCGGGCGAGCAGTTGCTCAGTTTCAGCAATGGCAAGGCGCCGCTCGGCAAGCTGCCGGCCGGCAATTACAAGTTGCAGGTGGAGGCGGCGCGCGAAACCGGCGGCCGCGAGCTGGTCAGCCTGCCGTTCACCTGGCCGCCCCAAAAAGCCGAAACGCTGAGTGCCAAAGGCAAGAGCGAACTGGGTGACATTTCCGTGCAGCTCAAGCCCTGATCACGTTCTTTGCTTTGTCATTCCGGCTTTTGCCGGGACGACAGAAGCCGCGAGCGTGATCAGTTGCCCATCGTCTTTCCAAAAAAACTTTCCGGAATCAGGGAGAACCTCATGAACCCCGTCATCACACGCACGGCCCTTGCCCTGCTGCTTGCCCTGCCGCTTGTGGCAGAAGCCCATCGCGGCTGGATTTTGCCCACCACGACCGTGCTGTCCGGCGATGAGCCGGTGGCTTCTTTCGATGCTGCCATTTCCAATGATCTTTTCATTGCCGACCACAATGCCATGCGCCTGGACGCGCTCAAGATCGTCGCGCCCGACGGCACAGAAAGCGCACCGGTGAATGTGCTGACGCTGAAATACCGCAGCGTGTTCGACCTGCCCCTCACGCAGAAAGGCACCTGGAAGCTCTACACTGCTTCCAGCGGCCTCAATGCGCGCTGGGAAGAAAACGGCCAGCGCAGGATGTGGCCGGCACGCGGTACCCAGCCCACGCCCGAAGCGTTTGAAAAGGAAGTACCCAAGAAGGCCGACAAGCTGGAAATCAGCCAGTCCTCGCGACGTTTTGAAACCTTCGTCACCGCCGGCAAACCTACGACCTCCGTGTTCAAGCCGACCAATACCGGCCTGGAGCTGGTGCCGGTCACGCATCCGAATGATCTTTTCACCGGCGAAGCGGCCACCTTCCAGTTCCTCATCGACGGCAAGCCGGCCGTGGGTGCCAGGATAGAGGTGACACCGGGCGAGCGCCGTTACCGCAACAGCGAGGATTCGGTGGACTACACCACGGACAAGGACGGCAAGGTCAGCATCAAGTGGCCTGCCGCCGGCCAGTATTTCCTGGAAGCGGAATACGAGGATGCCAAGGCTCCCAAGCCTGCCACCAAGCGTGTTGGCCGTTACGCCGCCGTGTTTGAAGTGCTGCCGGAATAAATGTTTTCCTGAGGCTTGCACACACCCGCCGCCGGCAACAGCGGCGGGTTTTTCATTTCCTGGATGTTGATTTTTTTTCTTGCACAATGGTTTTTGTGGAATCGGCTGAAACCGCTCCCACAGCAACAGCCCTTGCACGATTGACAGATGGTTTATCCATGACCCCGCGCCGCGTACTGATTCCCCATGATCTTGATGACACACCGCCCCCTGCCGGTGCCGAGCTTTATCAATTGCAGGGCGAGACCATGGGGACAACGTGGTCGGTGCGCATGGCCGGCCCGCGCGGCCTCATGCCCGACATGTTGCGCCTGGGCGTGGAGCGCCAGCTTGCCAGCGTGATTGCCGACATGAGCACCTGGGATGCCGATTCCGCCATCAGCCGCTTCAATCGCAGCGAGGCCGGCCACTGGCAGGAGTTGCCACCGGACTTTTTCACCGTGCTGGATTATTCCCTGCAACTGGCCGCGCAAAGCGGCGGCGCTTTTGATCCCACCGTGGGGCGGCTGGTGAATCTCTGGGGCTTTGGCCCGGAAGGCCGGCATGATGCCGTCCCTGCTACTGCCGAACTTGCCGCGGTGTCCGCGGGCGGCGGCTGGCAACGCTTGCAACTGGATGTGGAAAACCGGCGTGTGCTGCAGGCAGGCGGCATTTTTCTGGATTTTTCCGGCGTGGCCAAAGGCTTTGCCGTGGATAAAGTCTCGGGCTATCTGCACGCACAGGGTTTCCCCCATCATCTGGTGGAAATCGGTGGCGAGCTTCGCGGCGCAGGTCTTCGCCCCGACGGCCATCCCTGGTGGGTGATGCCGGAACCGGTAAAAGAAAACGATGCGGGCAGGGAGGCAGAGCTCCCGGAAACCGTCATCGCCTTGCACAATCTGGCCGTGGCCACCTCCGGTGATTACCGCCGCTTTTTCATGGCCGGCGGGCAACGCTTCGCGCACACGCTGGACCCGCGCACCGGCCGGCCGGTGACGAATGCCCTGGCCGCGGTGACGGTACTGCACGAGACCTGCATGCAGGCCGATGCGCAAGCCACCGTGCTCATGGTGCTGGGCGTGGCCGAGGGCATGGCCTGGGCCGAAGCCCATGAACTGGCCGCGCTTTTTGTCGAGCGGCGCGAAGACGGTTTTGTGGAAACCATGACACCGGCTTTTGCCGCCTATCTGGAGTGATGCGCGCATGAAGAACTGCTGGCCCTGGCTCGGAAACGGCGCGGTGCTGCTGGTGCTGGCGGCACTGGCGCTGGCTTTCGGCCGCTTGCATGAAGGCCTGGCCATGCCCGCCCCCGACCAGGGACACCTTGTGCTGGCACTCTTCGCCACACTGCTCTGGCTGGGGCTTTGCGCCGGCATTTTCTGGCAGCGCCAGCGCGTGCAGCAAAGAGCGCAGCAAAAAATTGCCGCCATGGCCGCACAAGGTGCGGGCCGGCCCTGGCTCGTGACCTGGGCCAGCCAGACCGGCTTTGCCGAAAAACTGGCCTGGCAGACAGCGGAAACCCTGCAGGGCGTCGGCCTGCCCGTGCGCCTGTTGCCGCTGTCGCAAGTGGATGGAAACCTGCTGCGCGAAGCCGGAAATGCCCTGTTTGCCGTGAGTACCACCGGCGAGGGTGATGCGCCCGATGCCGCATCGGGATTCGCGCGGCGCATGCGTGAAACCGCACACGATCTTTCCGGCTTGCGTTACGGCCTGCTGGCGCTCGGTGATCGCAGTTATGCCAATTTCTGCGCCTTTGGCCGCAGTCTCGATCACTGGTTGCAGCACAGCGGTGCGCAAAATCATTTCGACCGGGTGGAAGTGGACAACGGCGATGCCGCCACGCTGCGCCACTGGCAGCATCATCTTTCGGTCATCACCGGCCATACGGAAATGGCGGACTGGAGTCAGCCGGATTATTCGTACTGGCGTCTTGCCGAGCGTCGCTGCCTCAATCCCGGCAGTGCCGGCGCACCGGTTTTCCTCGTGGCCATGACCCCGCCCCCGGGCGAAGCCGTCCACTGGCAGGCCGGTGACATCGTGGAAATCGGTCCGCGCAATGCCTTGCCGGATATCCAGGCCTTCCTGTTGCTGCTGGGCCTGGATGGCCACGCCATGGTGATCGACGGCGGCCACGCCTGCAGCCTGCATGAAGCACTCGCTTCACGGCAGCTGCCGTCGGACGATACGGCACGGCAGGCCTTGCACGGCGCCGGCCTGCAAGCCCTGCTTGATCTCAAGCCCTTGCCGCATCGTGAATATTCCATCGCCTCGTTGCCGGCCGATGGCCGCCTTGAACTGATCCTGCGCCAGATGCGCCAGCCCGACGGCCGTCTTGGCGTGGGCTCGGGCTGGCTCACTCTGCATGCCCCGCTGGGCGGCGAAATTGCCCTGCGCATACGCGAAAACCGCGGCTTCCACGGCCCGTCCGGTGACCGTCCGCTGATCCTCATCGGCAATGGCACCGGCATTGCCGGCCTGCGCGCACACATCCGCGCCCGCGAACTGAAAGGCCACAAGCGCAACTGGCTGCTTTTCGGCGAGCGCCATGCGGCCCACGATTTCTTTTTCCGCGAGCAGATCACGAACTGGCAGAAAAGCGGCGTGCTCACCCGCCTGGACCTCGCCTTTTCACGTGACCAGGAACAACGCCTCTATGTGCAAGACCGCCTGCGTGCTGCCTCCCGCGAATTGGTGGCATGGGTGGAAGAGGGCGCTGCCATCTATGTCTGTGGCAGCCTCGCCGGCATGGCTCCTGCCGTTGCCGATGTGCTGAAAGAAGTGCTGGGCGAGGCAAGGCTGGAGCAGATGGCGGAAGCCGGCCTTTATCGCCGCGATGTTTACTGATGTGCTTGGCTGATGCGCTTCGTTGACGAAAAAGCCCCCTGTTTGCGGGCTTTTTCATTGTGGGCAAAAAAAGCCCGCAACGGATTCTGTAATCTTGAAATAAAAGGGCAACGGAAAGGATCTGGTATTTACCTGCTGTCCCATGACTTCACCAAAAGCCTCAAGCAGGCTTGCAAGGTGCCCGATGGCATATCTGCCTGCATCAAGGAAATCCCTTGGAATATGCAGGATGAAAGGCTTTATCCCTTGTCCGCCGGGGAGCTAGCATTTTTCACGGCCATGATTTCGCCCGTGGCCCATCAAGGGAGAGATACATGATCCCTGCATCCGGCCTCAAGGACATTGCCATCAGTTTTCTCAGGCTGGCTGCCGCAGGCAATGTTGACCGGGCTTATGGGCTGGTGACTCCCGGTTTTCGTCATCACAATCCGTATTTTGCCAGTGGTGCAGATGCCCTCAAGGCCGGCATGCGTGAAACTGCCGCTGCGCATCCCGGCAATATGCTTGAAGTCCAACGAGCAGTTGCCGAAGGCGATCTGGTTGCCGTGCGTTCACGAGTCGAAATGGCGGAAGCGGCCGTGGTGATGGCGGTGGTGCATATCTTCCGCGTCGAGAAGAAATTGATCGCGGAGTTGTGGGATATCGGCCAGGCCCGGCCGGCATGATACGGATGGAGGAAAAAATGATAGCCAGGAACACGATATGCCTGTGGTTTGACGATGCTGCACTGGAGGCAGCGACTTTCTATGCGGCGACTTTTCCCGACAGCGCAGTGGGGTGGGTCCATCGTGCACCGGCCGATTATCCTTCGGGCAAGGCCGGCGACATCCTGACGGTCGAATTCACGGTAGTAGGTATTCCCTGCATTGGCTTGAACGGTGGTCCTGCCTTCAAGCAAAGCGAAGCTTTTTCCTTCCAGATTGCCACTGATGACCAGGCCGAGACGGATCGCCTGTGGCATGCCATCGTGGGAAATGGCGGCCAGGAAAGTGCCTGTGGCTGGTGCAAGGATAAATGGGGCCTGTCCTGGCAGATCACGCCGCGCGCACTGACTGACGCCATTTTTCACAGCGACAGCGCCACCTCCAAACGCGCTTTCGAAGCAATGATGGACATGACGAAGATAGATATCGCGAAAATCGAGGCCGCAGTACGAGGCTGATTTAGCGGCTGGATTTTTCTGTCGCGCATGGGGCAGGTGTTTCCAGCCCGTCTGACAGCAGCCATTTCCACAAGAGGATGGCCGCAGCCGTGCCCATGAGCTGGGCGCAGAGGAAACCGGGGACATCAAGGGGGCGGATGCCGGCAAACGTGTTGCTGCAGGCGCGTGCCAGGGTGACGGCCGGATTGGCAAAGGAGGTCGAGGCCGTGAACCAGTAGGCGGCCGTGATGAAGGCGGCCACGGCAAAAGGCATTGCCGAAGGGCGATGCCTGCTGCAACTGGCAATGACGCTGATCAGCCCGAAGCTTGCCATGAATTCGCTCCATGCCTGGGGCAATCCTTCCCGCGCATGTTGCGAGAGGGAGAAAAGCGGCTCGCTGAACATGAGATGGGCGGCAGCAACCCCGGTAAAAGCGCCCGCGATTTGCACGGCGATATAGGCGATGGCCTCCGTGCGCGAAGTGTGGTGCAACCAGATGCTGGCAAGCGTAACGGCCGGATTGAAGTGAGCGCCGGAGATCGGGCTGAAGGTGAGGATGAGGGCAGCGAGCCCGGTGCCTGTTGCCAGGGTATTGGCCAGCAGGGCCAGAGCGGTGTTTCCGCCGGCAAGGCGTTCTCCCATGATGCCGGAGCCAATCACGGTGGCCAGCAGGAGCGCAGTGCCCAGTCCTTCCGAAACCAGTCGACGGCTCAGGCTCATTTGCTGCCTATGAGCCTGACTTCATGACGCAACGCCGCCTCGTCCAGCTTGTCCACGGGAAGGTTGATGAGGAGTTGCACCCGGTTCCGGATTTGCTGGAAGACGCTCAGAAAGGCCTTGCGCTTTTCTTCGTCGGTGCCTTGCACGGCGGCGGGATCGGCAAATCCCCAGTGGGCAGAAACGGGGTGGCCCGGCCAGAGCGGGCAGGCTTCTCCTGCCGCGTTGTCGCAAACCGTAAAGATGAAATCCATTGCCGGAGCATCCACTCCACCGAATTCATCCCAGCTTTTGCTGCGCAGATTTTCTGTTGGATAGCCCAGTGTTTCCGCTATTTCGATGGCATGGGGGTTGACCTTGCCGCCAGGAAAACTGCCGGCGCTGTAGGCCCTGAATTTTCCTTTTCCCATCACGTTCAGGGCTGCTTCCGCCATGATGCTGCGTGCAGAGTTGGCCGTGCAGAGGAAGAGCACGTTGTAGGTTTTTTCCATGGTCAGCACCGCCTGCTTGATGTTGATTCCACCGTGGCGCAAGGCTCTCCGCCACAACAGTTTTCTGTGAGGAAGCCGACTACCCCGTTCATGGCTGCGAAGTTGGTGCTGTAGATGATGGAGCGGCCTTCCTGTCGTGCGTCGAGAAGCCCTGCGCGGCTGAGTTCTTTCAGGTGGAAAGACAGGGTGGCCGGAGCCAGTTCCAGGGCTTCCCCGATTTTTCCTGCGGCCAGGCCCTCCGGTCCTTGCTGGACCAGCAGGCGGAAGATGGCCAGGCGGGTTTCCTGGGCGAGGGCGGCCAGGGCGATGATGACGGCTTTTGTTTCCATATTTCCATTATTATGGAAATAATGGCGATGAACAAGCATGCACAGATGACGGTGTCCGGTTTTGCTGTCGTGGATGAATGTGGCTTTTTGGGATGCGGTGCTTGGCTTGGGCAAATCGGCTCGTTGTCGCTTTATCCAGTGCATTGCTTCTGATGAATGCAAGTCATTGAGCCTTGGCCTCCGCCAGGGTGACAGGGCGCCATTCACGAAGCCCATGCAAAAAGCCCGCATCATGCGGGCTTTTTTGTGCCGGCCGGGAGGCCGGAAAATGGTGCGCCAGAAAGGACTTGAACCTTCACGCCTTGCGGCACTGGAACCTAAATCCAGGGTGTCTACCAATTCCACCACTGGCGCATCGGGCGGCGACTATAGCAAAAGCCCTTGCCTTGTCCCATGGGGCTTCTTTTGTGTCCGTAGGCGAGACTTTTGTCTTTGTAGATCGTTGTGCTTTGCCGGTCTTGGTGCCTTGTAGGCCGGGTTTCAGTCCGGCAGCGTGCGCGCTGTTCGCCGCCGCCCTGCTCAAGCTGGTGTTGTCGGGCTGAAGCCCGGCCTGAGACAGGAAGGTTCTAGCGACAGGCTCAGGGCTGGCGGGCGGCGCGCAGGAAGTCCTTCTCGTAATAGGCCGAAGCCAGCTGGTGCAGGTCGGTGTTCAGTTTTTCGCGGAGCTGGGCGAGGGTGAGGGGGCTGTGGTCGAGGCGGGTGACGCCGAATTCGCCCAGTTCCCCGGGGTGTTGCTGCATCTGTTTGGCGGTGGCCTTGAGCAGGGCGTAGAGCCAGGTCCAGGGGCTGCCGTGTTCGCGGAAGGGAATACGGTGCTGCGTGAGCTGTGCGCGCAGGAGTTCGGCGTTGTCGATGCGGAAGCTCAAGGGCAGCACCTGTTCCAGCAGGGCGTCCAGG
Source organism: Moraxellaceae bacterium (assembly GCA_030146505.1). Classification (GTDB taxonomy): domain Bacteria; phylum Pseudomonadota; class Gammaproteobacteria; order Pseudomonadales; family Moraxellaceae; genus UBA2031. The sequence goes on along the minus strand of JASLCO010000056.1, from coordinate 383 downwards.
CGTTGCCAGATCAGGCGTTTCTGGGCGTCGGAATAGCGGTTCCAGTCGATGACTTCGTGCAGGTAGCGGCGGCAGCCGCGGCAGACGGTGTCGCCGAAGGTGGTGGAGCAGATGCCGACGCAGGGTGTGGGAACCTTTTCAAACAACATGGCTGACCCCGGGGCAGCAGACGGTGGACGCGGTGCAGGCCGGCTACCTTAGCAGATCGCGCGGCAGGGCAGGAGCGCCTGCGGGCGTCCTGGCGATGGCGCAAAAAAGGGCGCCCGGGTTTGACCACCACGTCTTATTCTGCGAAAAAGGCGCGGTTTTCCTCAGGGCTGGCTGCGGCCTGCCTGTCTGCCTTCCGGACCTTTTTCCATGCACGATCTTTATCCGCTTGTTAA
>JASLCO010000408.1 GCA_030146505.1 Moraxellaceae bacterium | reverse complement strand
TGGCGGTCACGCCCAGGTCGTCGCCGGCAATCAGCCCGCCAAACACCGCGCCGGAATCATCCACACTGGCAGTGACGTTGCCGTCGTACACCTTGTTGCCGGCGGTGATACCGGAAACGGTCAACGCCTTCGGTGTGATGTCGGCATTGGTGCCGGCCTGGTCGGTGATGGTGTAGTTGGCAAAGTCTGCGCCGCCATAACTGCTGATGAGCGTGACGGTTTTTCCATTGGCAACGTTCTTGTCGGTGAACTCGCCCGTCGCGCTTACACTCAGGTCGTCGCCGCTTACCAGACCACCCAGCACAGCACCTGTCACGCTGACATTGGCAGCCGTGCTGCCGTCGTACACCTTGTTGCCGGCGGTGATGCCGGAAACGGTCAGTGCCTTCGGTATGATGTCGGCAGTGGCGCCGGCCTGGTCGGTGATGGTGTAGTTGCCAAAGTCTGCACCGGTGTAATGGCTGGTGAGCGTTATGGTTTTTCCAGTGCCAACGTTCTTGTCAGCGAATTCACCCATGGCGGTCACGCCCAGGTCGTCGCCGGCAATCAGCCCGCCAAACACCGCGCCGGAATCATCCACACCGGCAGTGACGTTGCCGTCGTACACCTTGTTGCCGGCAGTGATACCGGAAACGGTCAACGCCTTCGGTGTGATGTCGGCGGTGGTACCGGCCTGGTCGGTGATGGTGTAGTTGCCGGCATCATCACCGCTGTAGTGACTGTCGAGCGTGACGGCTTTTCCCGTGCCGGCATTCTTGTCGGCGAACGCACCGGTGACATCTACCGCCAGATCATCGCCGCCAACCAGGCCATCAAACACGGCGCCGGATTTATCCACGACAGCCACAACGGTACCGTCATAGGTTTTGTTGCCGGCGGTAATGCCGGAGACGGTGATGGCCTTGGGCGTGATGGTGCTGGTAGCGTTGTCCACAAGCACCAGCGTGTAATTGCCGCCCTGGTTGCCATCGTCAATGCCCACGCCGGAGACCCGTACGGTTTTGTTCTCGCCGACATTCTTGTCGTCGAATTCGAAGTGGCCACCGCTGAATGCATCGCTGCCAAACAACTGGCCGCTGATGATTTTCAGCACGCCATTGGCAGACGTGCCGCCATCGTAAGTCTTGCTGATGCTGTCAGTGCCGACGGTGATGTCGGCCTTGCTTATGGCCAGCGTGCCGCTTTCGTAATTCACGGTGTAGTTGTCAGCGCTCAGCCCGCTGGCAGTAATGGAATAGTCACCCGCATTCACCGCACCTTGCGCATCGCCGCCATAGCTCAGCGTACCGTTCAGCACACCTTCGTTTTCATTGTTCACGAAACCGGCATAGTTCACGCCGTTACCGCCGGTGTAAGCGCCCGCGTCGTAGGTCTTGCCGGCATCCTTGGCGGTGACGGTGAGTTCAGCCTTGTTGATGGTCAGCGCCGCACTGCCATAGCTGATGTCATAACCCTGCTGGCCGGAATACAGGCCGCCAAGCTGCAGGGAACCATCTGCCGTGCTGTAGTTACCGGCATTGCTGCTGTTGCCGGCATAGCTGAGATTGCCCAGGAGCAAACCGGTGTCTGCCGGTGTACCGGTGCTGTAGCCGGCATTACCGCTGGCGATCTGGCCGTCGTAGGTCTTGCCCGCGCCGGACAGATCGGCATTCACCGTCACCGCCGTCATGAAGCCGCGCAGCAGCGGCCCGGTGTTGCCTTCGTAGATGCGCCAGACTGTCCCGTCGCCGCCCACGCCGGAGATGTCCCAGCCGGCGTCGGTGAAGGTGGACAGCTGGTGCAGTTCGTCCAGCGTTTTGCCCGTCCCCAGCGCATTGAACACCGCGCCGGTGTTGATGGTGTTGCCGTTGGCGTCGATGGTGGCGTAGAAGCTGGCGCTGTCCGTCCCGCTCTGGCGATAGCCGATCAGCCCGCCCAGCGTGTTGTTGCCGCTCACCGCGCCGGTGGCGTAGCTGTTGCTGATGCTGCCGCCGGTCTGGAAGCCCAGCAGGCCGCCGACCCACTTGCGGAGAGCCGCGTCGGCGGCGCTGCTGGTGACGTTGCCCGTCGCATAGCTGTTGCTGATCGTCCCGTTGCTGCCGCCTACCAGGCCGCCGGCACCGGCGTATGTCGCCCCGCCGCCGCCCAGCGACTCGACACGGACGCCGGCATAGCTGCCGTCGATCAGGCTGCCGCCGACCAGACTGCCCACCAGACCGCCAACGACCTGGCCCAGCGCCGTCACCGAACCGCCATCCACGAAGCTGTTGCGGATCGTTGTATTTCGCGCCTGTCCCACCAGCGCGCCGACGGTGGTGTTGCCGACGATGGACACATCGGTCAGGCCCACGTTGCGCAGCGTGGCGTTCCAGGCGTAGCCGAACAGGCCGACGTAATCGCTGCCACGGCTCATGGTCAGCCCGTCGATGCGGTGCAGCCTGCCGTCGAAGCCGCCGGAGAAGGCGCTGACAGGGCTGGACGCGTTGCCCACCGGCACGAAGCCCGCGCCGCCGTTCCAGTGCGCCGTGCCGCTGGCACCGATGTCGTTCGCCAGCGCGAAGTGCTTGTCCAGCAGCGTGGCGGACGCCATGCCCTGCAGGCCGTACACGTCGGTGAGTAGCCAGGCGTGGTCGTCGTCGCTGCCGTCGCCGCCCAGCGCGCGCAGGAAGCTGCCGCCGGCCAGCTGGAAGTCGTTGACCGTGAAACCGGCCAGCGTGGCCGCGTTCTGCACCCAATTGCCGTTCACCAGCCGGAACGCATCGCCAGCGATCGCACCCGCCGTCACCGTGCCGCTGGTGTCGATGCGCAGCGTGCCGTTGCTCCAGCTCACGCCGTTGTCCAGACGGATGTCGCCCGCCGCACTGCCCGGTGTGCTGATGGTGCGGGTGGCCGGGCCGGACACGATGTCGTAACCCTGCTGGTCGGAATACAGGCCGCTCACCGTGGCGTTGCTGGTGGCGGTGTATTCACCCGCCGCCGTGCTGGTCAGCGTGAGCGTGTCGCCGCCCGTGACCGTGGCCGTGCCCAGTACATGCGCATCGCCGGTGGGCACGCCGGTCACGGTGGCGCTGCCGATATTGGCAAGTGCCGCGCCGGAGCCATCGAAATCCGGCGTGGCAGACACCGTGAGCTGGGTCAGGAAACCGCGCAGCAAGGGGGCGGTCTGGCCTTCATAAATGCGCCAGACTTTGCCATCACCGCCCACGTCGGAAATATCCCAGCCGGCGTCAGTGAAGGTGGAGAGCTGATGCAGTTCGGCCAGCGTCTTGCCCCTGCCCTGGCCGTTGCCATACCAGTCGCCATCGTTGGCGCCGCCGTGGTTGATGGGGTTGCCGTTGGCATCGGTGGTGGCGAAGAAGCTGTTCTGCACCTGCACGTAAGGCTGGTCGGCCACGCCGACCAGCCCGCCCGCCGAGCCCCAGATGCCGTCGCCCGACACTGCGCCGGTGGCATAGCTGTTACGGATGCTGCCGTAGGACGCATGGCCCACCAGTCCGCCGAGGTAGGAGGCGGTGGCCGGGTCCAGGCCCGACACCGCGCCACTGGCGTAGGTGTTGCTGATGGCCCCGCTGCTGGTGCCGACAAGCCCGCCCACGCCGGAACCGCCCTGCACGTCGCCGGTGGCGTAGCTGCTGTCGATGTCGCCGCGGGCGTTCCCCGTCAGCCCGCCGACAGCGATGCCCGCGCCGCTGACATCGCCGGTGGCGTAGGTAAGCGACAGGTTGGCCCCGGCATTCGTCTGCCCCACCAGACCGCCCACGCCGCTGATCCCCGTGCCCGTACCCCTGACTGCGCCGGTGGCGTAGCTGCGGGTGATGGCGGCAGTGGCAAGACCCACCAGACCACCCACCTGATTCGCGCCCTGTACGGCACCGGTCGCATGGCTGCCGGTTACGGCGGCGCCCTGCCCTGCCAGGCCACCGACGCTGTCACCCGTGCCCGTTACGTCGCCGGCAGCGGAACTGGCGTCGATAGCGGCCGATGTCCAGCCCGTCAGACCGCCCACATTGCCCGCACCCCGCACCTCGCCCGTCGCGTTGCTGCCGGAGATGGCGGCATCCGTCGCGCCCACGAGGCCGCCGATGTAGTCGTTGCTGCCGATGACATTCCCCGTGGCATGGCTGTCGGTAATGGCCGCGTGCGCTTCGCCTACCAGACCGCCCACGTGGTCGGCGCCGCTCACCTCTCCCGAGGCATGGCTGTCGCTGATGCTGGCTCCATTCGTGCTGCCCAGATAACCCGCCAGACCACCGACATAAGTGGATGTGCCGGTCACTTTACCGGTGGCATGGCTGCCGGTAATGGCGGCTTGCGCATCGCCCACAAGGCCGCCGATGCGCTCCGTGCCGCTTACCTCGCCCGAGGCATTGCTGTCTTCAATGAGACCGGTGCTGATGCCCACCAGCCCGCCCACGCGGTTCTGGCCGCTGACCGTACCGGTAGCCGTGCTGTTGCGGATAACACCGGTGTGAATGCCGACGAGGCCGCCCACATGGTCGCCACTGCCGGTCACGGTGGCGGAGGCGCTGCCGCCATCCACCACGCCGGCATTCGAGCCGACCAGTCCGCCGGCGTAAGACGTGCCACTGACCGTACCGCCGGCCTCGCTGTCGCTCACCTGGCCGCCGGCTGACAGCGCGCCCGCAAGGGCGGCCACATAGTTTTTGCCGGTTACGTTCGCATTGGTCAGGCTCACGTTCCGGAGCGTGGCCGCAGCCCCCGCATAGCCGAACAGGCCCACATAGCTCTCGGCGCTGCGGTCGATGGTGAGGCCGTCAATCGTGCGGTCCTGGCCATCGAAACTGCCGGTGAATTTCGTGGTGGCATTGCCCACCGGCACGAAGCCGGCGCAGTTGGCACCGCCGGCATCGCAGTTCCAGTGCGCCGTACCGCTGGCATCCACATCATTGACCAGCGCGAAATCAGCGCCCAGCAAGGAAGCGGAGGCCATGCCTTGCAGGCCGTAAACATCGCTGATCCGGTACGGCGTGCTGCTGCCGTCACCGCCGGTCACGCGCAGGAAGGTGCCGCCCGCAAGCTGGAAATCGTCCACGGCAAAGCCCGGCAAGCTGGCCGCGTTCTGCGTCCAGTTGCCGTTTTGCAGACGGAACACATCGCCGCTGATGGCGGTGGTGTTGATGCCGCTTGCGCCCGTGGTGAGCTTGCCGCTGGTATTGATCACCAGTGTGCCGCTGCTCCAGTTGAGGCTGTTCGGCAACTGGATGTCGCCCGCCGCGCTGCCCGGTGTGCTGATGGTGCGAGTGGCCGGGCCGGAAACAATGTCGTAGCCCTGCTGGTCGGAATAGAGGCCGCTCAGGGTAGCGTTGCTGGTGGCGCTGTATTCATCCGCCGCCGTACTGGTCAGCGTGAGGGTGTCGCCGCCGGTGACCGTGCCCGTGCCGTAAATGTGCGCGCCGTTGGGAATGTTCACCGTGACGCTGCCGATATTGGCAAGCGCCGTGCCGGTGCCGTCGAAGTCCGGCGTGGCACCAACCTCTAGCTGCGTGAGGAAGCTGCGTAGCAAGGGCGCGGTGTGGCCTTCGTAGATGCGCCACACCTTGCCGTCGCCGCCCACGCCGGAAATGTCCCAACCGGCATTGGTGAAGGTGGAGAGCTGCTGCATCTGCGCGGTGGTGATGCCGGTGCCGCCGGCACTGCTGGCCTGGCCGGAGGTGTCCAGGCTCCAGAAGCTGGCGGTGACGCTGCCGCTGGACGCGCCCAGCAGGCCGCCAATGCCGGAACCACCATCGAGGCCCTCAACACCGTCCTGACCGGGGTTGCCATCAGTGCCGTTGCCAAAGGCACCCATACCGCCGCTTCCCTCACCACCGCCACGGCCACCGTTACCGCCAAGGCCCGCGAAGGCCGATACCGTCCCCATGGCATAGCTATTGGTCACACTGCCGTCATTGCTGCCCGCCAGCCCGCCTGCCCGAACCTTGCCGCCCATGCCGCCAGGACTACCGTCGCCACCATTACCGCCGTTGCCGCCATGGCCGCTGAAGGCCGGCCCGCCGTTGCCGCCGCTGCCGCCGTCCCCGCCAGCGCCAGCGTTGCCCGCCCGGCCGTTGACAGCACCGCTGGCGTAGCTGTCGGCAATGCTGCCGATGTTGGCGCCCACCAGGCCACCAATGGTGACATCGCCACCCTTGCCGCCAACGCCACCGACGCCGCCATTGCCACCCTTTTTTCCGGCCGTTGGCACAACCTCGCTGTTGCCACCATGACCACCCGCGCCGCCATTACCGCCATTGCCGGCATTGGCCGTTACCGCAACATGGGCATAGCTGCCGCTGATGGCGCCGTGGTTTTCGCCGACCAGCGCGCCAGCCACCACGCTGGCGCCGATCCGCCCGGCCGTGCCATTGCCGCCATCCGTTCCCAGCGTGCCGTTCACACCATCATGGCCATCATCACCATCCGCCCCATTCGCGCCGTTGACGGTGATGCTGCCGCCTTCCAGACCGATGTTGCTCAATACCGCGCTGGCGTCGGTCACGCCGAACAGGCCGACATAGGACGCGCTGCTGCTATTGATAAAGAGATTGCCGATAACATGCCCTTCGCCGTCAAGGCTGCCGGCAAAGGCATGGCTGCCGTCGCTGCCGATGGGCACGAAGCCTGCGCCGTTGTTCCAGTTCACTGTGCCGCTGGCGTCCACGTCATTCGCCAATGCGAAATTGCCGCCCAGAAAGCCGACCATGCCTTGCAGGCCGTAAACGTCCGCCAGCAACCACGGTGACGCCGCGCTGCCATCACCACCCAACACGCGCAGGAAAGAGCCGCCTTCAAGACGGAAATCATTCACCGCAAAACCCGGCAACGTGGCGTTGTTCTGCAACCACGCGCCATTCACCAAACGGAAAACGCTGCCCGTGCCGCCGTTGATGGCGGCGTTGGCCGTGACCGTGCCTGTGGTGTCGATGACCAGCGCGCCGCTGTCCCAGTTCGCGCCGTTGTCCAGGCGGATTTCGCCGGCGGCGCTGCCCGGTGTACTGATGGTGCGGCTGCCGCCTTGCAGCACAAGGTCGTAACCCTGCTGGTCGGAATACAGGCCGCTGACCGTGGTGTTGCTCGTGGCCGTGTATTCGCCGGCTGCCGTGCTGGTGAGCGTGAGCGTGTCGCCGCCCGTGACCGTCGCCGTGCCCAGCACATGCGCGTCGCCCGTGGACACGCCCGTGAGCGTGGCGCTGCCGATGTCGGCCTGCGCCGTGCCGGAGCCATCAAAGTCCGGCGTGGCGCTGACCACAAGTTGCGTGAGGAAGCCGCGTAAGAGCGGCGTGGAGTCGCCCTCATAAATGCGCCACACCTTGCCGTCGCCGCCTTGGTCAGAAATATCCCAGCCCGCCGCCGTGAAGGTGGAAAGCTGCTGCAATTGCTCGTGCGTTTTGCCGCTGCTGTTGGCGCTGCCGTGGCCGGAAGGGTCGTAGCCAATCACGCCCAGGCCGTTGTTGATGAGGTTGCCGTCGGCATCGGTGCTGGCAAAGAAGGTGGACGTGATGGCTCCTGCATTGCTCAAGCCCTGCCAGCCCACCACGCCGCCGCGATAAAGATTCAAGCCCGCCGTACCGCTGACCTGGCCGGTGGCGTAGCTATAGCTGATGGGGCCGCCAAAGCTGGCATTCAGGCCCACCAGTCCGCCGACCGACACCACACTGCCCGATTGGCCTTCACCGTACACATCGCCCGTGGCATAGGTGTTATTGATGTTGCCCGTGTTCATGCCTGCCAGCCCGCCGGCATACACGGAATAGCTGCCCGCGCCCGTGTGGATGGCCGTGACATCGCCGGTGGCATAACTCTGGCTGATGGTGCCGTTGCTGCTGTTTCGCCCGACCAGCCCGCCTGCGGCAAAAATGGAGGCCGCCGATGACGTGGCCTGCACGTCGCCCGTGGCATAACTCAGCGTGATGCCCCCGTTGTTGAAGGCAACCAAGCCGGCCAC
>JASLCO010000019.1 GCA_030146505.1 Moraxellaceae bacterium | reverse complement strand
TGATGCCCGGATGTCTTCTTTCCGGCCGGTGTCCGCCTGCCGGAAAGAGGGCGGACGCGTTATCATCGCCCGCAACTGCTTGTTACCTGCTGCGCACTGTCTTTCATGACCACAACGCTTCGTTCTTATCAGGGCGCTACTGCCCAGGCCCGTATCCAGAGCCGTCGCCAGCAATTACTGGATGTGGCGTTTGAAGCTATGGCCTCAGGCGAATGGAATGCCATGTCCATCAACCAGCTGTGCCGGCTGGCGGAACTTAACAAGCGTTATTTCTATGAAAGTTTTTCCAGCCTGGAAGACACGGCGGCGGCAGTGATCGAGGACATGTCCTCCAAGCTGATTTATATCGCCTTCACCACGGCCGACGAGGGCAGCAAGGCCGGTCTCTCCAGCCTGCAGATTGCACGCAAGGCGATGAAGGAAGTGGTGCTTTATCTCACCGATGATCCGCGCCGTGCGCGCGTGCTGTTTGGTGAGGTAGCGGGCAGTCCGCTGGCCAAGGAAAATCGCCGCAAGGTGATTGATACCCTGGGCAAGGCCGTATCCAGCTATGGCCTCAAACATTATGAAGCGGGCGGCAAGACCGATCCCATGGCGGAGCTGGTGTCATCTTTTCTGGTGGGCGGCACGATTGAAGCCATGCTGAGCTGGCTGGATGGCGGTATCAGCATGACGCGTGAGCAATTCGTGGACGATATGGCCACGCTCTGGAATGTGAACGGTGATGCTGCCGCCGGGATTGCGCGGGAAAGGACCTGAGCCACGGGCCATGCAGGCAAACCCCGCATGGCCCGGCAGGTTTCACGAGGCGGCTGCTTTGGCCCGGGCACTGTGCAGCTTGGTGTAGTTGTCGATCAGGCGCTGGTGCCGGTCCAGTCCTTCCAGCTTCATGCTGGTGGGTGTGAGGCCGAAGAAACGCACGCTGCCTTCCACCGAGCCTATCGCGGCGTCCATGCGCTGGTCGCCGAACATGCGCCGGAAATTGGCTTCGTAATCGTCGAGATCCAGCTCTTCATCCAGCAGCACTTCCAGCACGACATTCATACACTGATAGAAAAGGCCGCGCTCCACCGTATTGGTGTTGTACTGCAGGAAGGTTTCCACCAGCTCCTTGGCTTCTTCAAACTGCTGCAGGGCCAGATAGATCAGCAGCTTCAACTCCAGCACCGTGAGCTGGCCCCAGACGGTATTGTCGTCAAACTCGATACCGATCAGGGTGACGATATCGGTGTAATCATCAATTTCGCTTTCTTCCAGACGCTCCACCAGCGCTGCCAGAGCATCATCATCCAGCGTGTGCAGATTCAGGATGTCGGCGCGGAACTGCAGGGCGATATTGGTGTTATCCCAGACCAGATCCTCCACGGGATAAATTTCCGAATAATCCGGCACCAGGATGCGGCAAGCGGCCGCGCCCAGATGCTCGTATACCGCCATATAGACTTCCTTGCCCATGCGGTCGAGGATTTCAAAGAGCGCCGCGGCCTCTTCGAAATTGGCGTTTTCGCCCTGAGCCGAGAAATCCCACTCCACAAATTCGTAATCCGCGCGCGCACTGAAAAAGCGCCAGGACACCACGCCGCTGGAATCAATGAAGTGCTCGACGAAATTATTCGGCTCGGTCAGGGCATTGCTCTGGAAGGTCGGCTGCGGCAGATCGTTCAGGCCTTCAAAGCTGCGACCCTGCAGCAATTCGGTCAGGCTGCGCTCCAGAGCCACTTCAAGGCTCGGGTGCGCACCGAAGGAAGCAAACACACCGCCAGTGCGTGGATTCATCAGGGTGATGCACATCACCGGATACTGGCCGCCCAGCGAGGCATCTTTCACCAGCACCGGAAAGCCCTGCTCCTCCAGTGCCTTGATGCCGGCCAGAATGCCGGGATATTTGGCCAGCACTTCCGACGGCACATCGGGCAGGGTCATTTCACCTTCCAGAATCTCGCGCTTCACGGCACGCTCGAAAATTTCCGAAAGGCACTGTACCTGGGCTTCGGCCACGGTATTGCCCGCGCTCATGCCATTGCTGAGGAAGAGGTTTTCAAGAAGGTTGGACGGGAAATACACCACTTCGCCATCGGAACGACGCACAAAGGGTAGGGAGCAGATGCCGCGTGCGGTATTGCCCGAGTTGGTGTCGTAGAGATGGGAGCCGCGCAGCTCGCCTTCCGGGTTGTAAATCTCCAGACAGTATTCATCCAGGATTTCTTTCGGCAGCTGGTCTTTCTTGCCAGGCTTGAACCATTTTTCTTCGGGGTAGTGCACGAAGTCCGCATTGGCGATGTCTTCACCCCAGAACTGGCCGTGATAGAAGAAATTGCAGTTCAGGCGCTCGATGAATTCGCCCAGCGCCGAGGCCAGTGCGCTTTCTTTTGTCGCACCCTTGCCATTGGTAAAGCACATGGGAGAGTGCGCATCGCGGACATGCAGGGACCACACATTGGGCACGATATTGCGCCAGGAGGCGATCTCTATCTTCATGCCCAGGCCGGCCATGATGCCCGACATATTGGCGATGGTTTCTTCCAGCGGCAGGTCCTTGCCCGGGATATAGGTGCTGCTCTCGGCAGCCAGGCCCGGCATCAGCAGGGCTTGAGCATCAGCGTCGATGTTCTCGACGCTTTCGATCACGAAGTCAGGGCCGGCTTGCACCACCTTCTTGACGGTGCAGCGCTCGA